>JBHHXF010000060.1:0-11846 GCA_046756905.1 Anaerolineae bacterium
CTCTTCCTCGAAACCGCCCTGACACTGCTGCCCAACATCCAACTCACCGTAATCACTCCGGCCGACTACAACTCCCAACCCGCAGGCACAAATACGCAATACGCAATACGCAATACGCAGCTTACCATCTTCGACCGAACCGTACCTGCCCTTCGACAGGACTCAGGACAGGCCGGCCGCCCCTCCACCAACGCCTTCTTCATCGCGCCGCCGGCCCCCACCGCCTGGTTCACCCCCGCCGGCACCATCGACCATTCACAATTGACAATTGACAATTCACAACCAGTCCTGAGCCGCGTCGAAGGGTTGACGATTCACGACGATCCTCTGATGCGCTTCGTGGACCTGAGCGGCCTTCAAATCCTGGAGGCCATCGCTATCCCGCTGCCCGACTGGGCTCAACCTCTGGTCACCACCGCCGACAGCCGTCCCGGTGGAGAGTCATCCACCCCTGCCCCCGTGCCCCACAGCACCCCTGCACCCTTGCTCTTCGCCGGCGAGGTCGATGGCCGGCGCGTCGTCGTCCTGGCCTTCGACCTGCGCAACTCCGACCTGGTCTTGCGTCCCGCGTTCCCGCTCCTGATGTCCAACCTGATCGCATACCTGGCGCCTGGTGCACGCGGTCTGGTGCCGGCCCAGGTCCAGGCCGGCGAGCCGGTCGCGATCAGCGTGCCGCCAGAAGTCGATGCAGTTTCGCTCACCTATCCCGATGGTCAACGCGTCTCCCTGGTCCCCGAACGAAGTCGGCTCACCGTTGCCGACACCAAAGAGTTGGGCGTCTACCAGATCGCGCTGGCGTCCCAGAGTGAGATAATCGAGCAGTCTGCGTTCGCTGTTAACCTGTTCTCGCCGGCAGAATCGGCCATCGCGCCGCGCGCGACGCTGCCCATCGCCGGCAGCACCGGGGGACAGGCCGGCGAGATCGCCCGGTCGCAGGGCCGGCGTGAACTCTGGCGCCCCCTGGCATTCATCGCCCTCGTTGTGCTCCTAATCGAATGGCTCGTCTACCAGCGGGCCGGCCTCGCACAACTCCGGCGCAAGGGATTGGAGATTGGAGATTGGAGATTAGAGATTGGAGATTGGAGATCAGGGCAATGACCACATCCGCCCACAACCCCACCGCCACATCCGAAAACCCATCCCGCATCCCGCATCCCGCATCCCGCATCTCGCATCCCGCATCTCGCATCCCGCATCCCGCATCCCGCACCCCGTCTCTCGTTTTACTCGTTATCATCAGCACTTTCCTGATCAGTTGCAGCGTTCTCGGCCAGCCCGGCGCTTCTCCCACACCACCACCTACCGCCACCCCCACCACAGCCGCTCATCGCATACCCCAAGCCGTTGAGACCATGCCCAGCATCGACGAGACAGGCGCCGAAGTAGCCACCGTCGCGCCGGAAGTCGCGCTGAGCGAGATGTATCGCAACACAACCGCCGGCTACGCCTTCGACTACCCCGCCGGCTGGCTCGTAGATGGTGAAGGCGAGTACGTGAGTCTGCAAAACTACCGCAGCGAGGACCTCCCGCCCCGCGAAGTGCGCGATCCCGATCTCTACAAGATCGAGTTTGTGTGGATTCGGCCGGCACAGGCGCGCACCGTGGACGAGATGCTGGGGCAGATGGTCGACAGCCTGGAGGAGCCGCCCACCGACATCAGCGTGAACGGTCTGAGAGGGGTCCGGGTCGTCGTGCGCGGCCACCAGGGCGATCGCGCCAGGGTGCTACTGCTCGATCTGAACGGCCGCGTGTTGCTGGTCCAGAGCTGGCAGGCCGGTCGGCTTTTCGACCGCATCACTCAGACCCTGCGACCACTTGAAGGAGCGAAATAGTGCGTCTCTCCTTCGTCTATCCGGATGCGCTGTGGCTGCTGATCCTGCTGCCCATCATCGTGGCACTGGCCCTGGCCGGCGGCCGGCGGCTACCGGCTGCGCGGCGCTGGATGAGCCTGGTCGCGCGGCTGATCATCCTGGCAGCCGTGATCCTGGCCCTGGCCGGCGCCCAGATCGTCTGGCCGGTAGACGAACTCACCACGATCTTCTTAGTAGATGCCTCGGACAGCGTTCCCCGAGAGGAACAGGCGCGCGCTGAACAGTTCATCCGCCTGGCGCTGCAACAGATGCGACCTGGTGATCAGGCGGCCGTCGTCGTGTTAGGGGGCGATGCCCTGGTGGAACGACTCCCCTCTGACGACGGACACCTGAGTCAGATCGCGTCGGTGCCCTCTACCATCCGGACCAACATCGGGGAAGCCATCCAACTGGGTCTGGCTCTGTTTCCTGAAGACGCCGAGAAACGCCTGGTCCTGCTGTCTGATGGCCAGGAGAATCTTGGTCAGGCGCGCGTTCAGGCCGAACTGGCGGCCGCGCGCGACGTCGAGATCGATGTAGTGCCCCTCGCCCCGCCGGCCGGCAGCCCGGAAGTGATCTTTGCCGGCCTCCACGCGCCCTCCGGCGTCCGGATTGGGCAACGCTTCGAGCTGACGGCAGTCGTCGCCAGCACGGTGAGCACCACCGCACGCCTGCGGGTTTTCGGCGACAACCAACTGCTGGAAGAGAGGGACGTCAATCTGACGCCTGGCCTCAATCGATTCGCTGTGCCCCTCACAGCTCAGGAACAGGGTTTCCGTCGCTATCGTGCACAGATCGAGCCCGCCGATGACACACGCCCACAGAACAACCAGGCCGCGGCCTTCACGGTCATCCACGGTCCTCCCCGCGTGCTGGTAGTGGCCGGCGAGCCGAACGAGGCTGCACCGCTGGTGAGCGCATTGGACGCGGCACAGCTAAACCCTACGTTAATCACGCCGGCCTCGCTTCCTACCGACCTGGTCGAACTGGCAAGTTATGACACGGTCGTTCTGGTAAATGTGCCGGCCGAGAGCCTGGCGCCGGAGGCGATGGCGGTATTGCCGTCTTTTGTGCGTGACCTGGGGCATGGTCTGGTGATGGTCGGTGGGGAGACGTCGTACGGAGCCGGCGGCTACCTGCGCACCCCCGTCGAAGAGACGTTGCCGGTGGACATGGACGTCCGCAGCCGCACAGACGAGCCCAACGTGGCGCTGGTGATCGCCATGGACAAATCGGGCAGTATGGGGCGCTGCCACTGCGACGACCCACGTGGTCCATCCGTCCGAACCGAGATCGGCATCCCCAAGGTTGACATCGCCAAACAGGCCATGCTGGAGGCCAGTTCCGTCCTCGGACGGTTCGACTATCTGGGGGTCGTGGCCTTCGATGAGAAAGCGCGGTGGGCGTTGGAGACGCAGCCGCTGGTGAGCCTGGATACTCTGGAATCGTCCATCGCCGGCATCGGCGCAGAGGGCAGCACCAACATCATGGCCGGCCTGGATCAGGCGCTGCGAAATCTGCAAGGTGTTGAGGCCCACATCAAGCACGTGATCCTGATCACCGATGGCTGGACCAACGCTGGCGGCTACGATCCAGTCGTTCAGCAGATGCACGACCGGGGAATCACGCTGTCCGTCGTGGCCGCCGGCCGTGGCTCGGCCGACTACCTGGAACGACTGGCCGAGGAGGGTGGCGGCAAATACTATCCGGCGACGAGCATAGCCGAAATCCCCCGCATTTTCTTGAAGGAGACCATCCGGGCCGTGGGCAGCTACCTCATTGAGGAGTCGGTTCGTGCGCAGGCAGCCAGCCCAAGCCCAATTCTGACCGATCTCAGCGCCGAGGAGATGCCGGCTCTGCGTGGTTACAACGGCACAACGCCTAAATCGGCCGCCACCGTGGCACTGATCTCGCCGCAGGGCGACCCCGTGCTGGCTCACTGGCAATACGGTCTAGGCCGCGCGGTGGCGTGGACGTCGGACCTGACGGGACGCTGGGCCGCGGAGTGGCTGGCATGGGAGGGTTTCCCCACGTTTGCTGCCCAGCTTGTCAGTTGGACGCTGCCGGCCCCACAGCCTCAGACGCTGACCAGCGATATCCGTCTGGAAAGTAACGATGCTGTCATCACCGTCGAGGCTTTCGATACTGCCGGCCTGTCGCGCGATTTCTTGGACATCACAGCTCAGATCATCGCACCCGACCTCTCGACCACTGAGGTCGTGCTGAAGCAGACGGCCGCCGGCCGCTACGAGGGCAGGGTCCCGGTATCGCAGACCTGTCCCGAGCCCTGCTCAAGGATCGGCTCATATCTGGTGCAGATCCAGCAGGCGCAAACGGGCGCGCCGGCGATTTCCCAGACCACCGGGTTTGTTGTGCCCTACTCGCCCGAGTACACCAGCCTGACCGTTGACACCGCCCTGTTGACTGACATCACAGGCACAACCGGCGGACGAGTGGGTATTGAGCCGGCGGAGGCATTCGCGCACACGCTGGAGGCTGTCGAGCGCACGCGGCCCATCTGGACCTGGCTGCTGCTGGCGGCGGCTCTGCTATTCCCGCTGGATGTAGCCGTTCGGCGCGTGATGGTGTCCCGTGGCGACCTGCAAGCAGCCAGCGCGTGGCTCATAGGCCGGCTTCGGGGGCGAGCGCCGGCCACCGGGGCGGAGGAGCCCCTGCTGGGAGAACTCTTCGAGGCCAAACAGCGTGTTAGCCGGCGTCAGCGCCGGGCCAGAGATGCCGTGGAGCAGCCACTTGAGCCGGCGTCGCAAACAGACGAGAGGCCGGCGCCAGAGCCAACCGCCGATTCAGAGGCCGGCGAGGACGCACTAGAACGGCTGCGCAAGGCCAAGGAGCGGGCGCGCCAACTGAGGCGTTGACGCAACCAACCTTGCGAAGGTTCAGCAAGAACTTCGCAGCCGGAGTAACCTTCTTCAACCGACAATGCCCCAATCGCCAGAGTCACGTGGAACCTTCGCAAGGTTAGCCAGCAAGGGTTCCTATGCCCGAGTAGCAAGGCGGTTCCGGAAGTTAAGCTATCCCAACTGCTCTCGCCGGATTGCCAAATCCGGCGGACCTGGCCTGGATTGGCAATCCAGGCCAAGCGAAGTGGAGTAATTATTGTCCCGAAAACGCCTAACACTGGAACTTGACTTTGTCAAGGCCGTTACGCACCACCCTCCAATTCGGCCAGGTGAGCGCGGAGGCGAGCGAGTTCAGCTTCGGCGGCTTCAGCTCGCTTACGCTCAGCTGCGGCCTCCGCCTGGGCAGCTTCAGCTCGCTTGCGCTCAGCTTCGGCCTCCGCCTGGGCAGCTTCCTCACCAGTCAAGACCAACTGCCCCTCAACATCATAGAACCGCAACCATACCGCCCGATCCTGATCAAAGGTCCCTTGCCAGGGACCCACCCACATCTCCAAGACCTGGCTCCACCGCCGGCCCTGCTCGTCCGGCTCAATGGGCTCATAGCGCCCCTCCACCAAACGCCAACCCTCAAACGCGCGCGGATCAAATGGATCCCACACAAAGTACTCGGCCGTCCGAAACGTCTGTTCGTACAACTGCTTCTTCTCTTGCAGATCCTTCGCGCGAGTTGAGGGCGAAAGCAACTCGATGATCAGGTCCGGGTAGCGGCCCCCTTCCATCCACGTGACCCATTTCTGGCGCAAGTAGCTGCCGTCAATCCCTCGCACCACGAAGAAGTCGGGGCCCCGGTAGGCCCGAGTGCCCGGAGGCGGCGCTTCACCTTCCCCCATCTCGGCACTGACTTCGCGGATGACAGCCTGAGCCTGAGCCGTGCTGTAGTACACGAACTGGTTGCCTCCGACGCAGTAGTCCTGGCGATCGCGCCAGGCATGTTCCAGAGAGCGGATGAGCAGGTCCATCTGGCTGTGGTGACGACGTGTTTCCATGGGGCGGCCATCATCCTCCGGGAGTTGTTGCGTCAGGGCTTCCAGGTCAGCGAGCATGGCTTCGATCTCGGCCACATCAACATCTGTCCAATCTTCGGTGACAATGCCTTGCATAGCAGGCGGCGTCCTGAGTTTGTCCAACGGCTGCACAGTCATGATCTCACCTCCACTGGGGCTGTGCCCGGCTTCTTGTGCCCCATATTGTACCACGTCCTCCCCATTTGGCAAACTGCTCCGCCTCTGCTATAATCAGTACTTGGGAAAACTGAACGCTAACCCTCCCGCAGGTTGTCGATTAGACGCCAAGATCGGTTTGGAGCGCGTGTTGCATGACATAATCAAAACCTGCGGGAGGGTGATCAAAGGAAATTCCCAAGTACTGATAATATCCATCGCAGAACGGGGCGTGGCGCAGTCCGGTAGCGCGCTACAATGGGGTTGTAGAGGTCCCCGGTTCGAATCCGGGCGCCCCGACAGGAAAACCAGAGGACGCATCGCCATGATGCGTCCTCGTTCTATATCCCACCTGCGCGGTTGTTTGCCGGCCTCGTTTGTGGTATGATTGCACAGTCAACCTGCACGCGATGAATCGAGAGTCGACGGTCGAATTATGGCAGTACAAAGTCCCCCAATAGATTCTGCGGACGTGGACTTGGATGTCAGCGATGATAGCCTCGCCCCGGGCGACAAGTCGCGGCTGCACATCGACGAGATCGCCCGGGCTATTGGCCTGCTGGCAGACGTCAGCCGAGGCGATGTTCTGCTGTATGCTGTGGAGGCGAGCCACCAGGTTTCGGTCGTGGCGCAAGCCCGTCCCCACTCTGTCCCACCCATCCACGAAGCGGTCGTAGTGGGACAGGCCGCAAACCCGATCGCAAACCCCACCGTCTATCGGGCTCTCAGTGCCGGCCAGTATGTGACCAGTAAATACAATCAGAGTCCCCATGGGGCGGTGGTAGCTCAGGAAGTCTTCCCGGTCGATTGTGATGGCGAAGTTATCGGAGCCTTGAGCATCGAGAAGACACTCATCGAGCACGAGCGACACCAACACCGGTCGCGCACATTCCAGACGGCCGTCCGGAGTCTCCAATGGAGCGTCTCAAAGAACCTTATCCAGGGTTTGGATGAAATGTCTTCATTTGGGGAGTACGATGGCATCCTGGTCGTCGATACAGCTCGCCATATCCAGTATGCCAGCGGCGTGGCCAACCTCCTGTATCGCCGGCTGGGAGCCATGGACTTACTGCCCGGGAAACGCCTATCGACCCTCCGAGACTCCGACGACGCCCTGGTCGCACGCGCTCTGGAAACAAGTCAATGTCTGGAGGAGGAAACCGAGGAAGGGGCCTTCATTTGGATTAAAAAAGCCGTTCCGCTGTATAGCCCCATTGGCTGGCGGGATCGGCTTCGATGGGAATCAAACACGCCCCGGCTTTTCGGAGCCCTGTTCATGGTTCACGACGCCACCGAGGAGCGCAAGAAACAGCAACGCCTGAAGTTAAAGGAGGCCATGCTAGAGGAGATCCAGCATCGGGTAAGGAACAGTCTGCAGACCATTATCTCGCTACTTCGTATGCAGGCCCGCCGGGCGGAATCGGAAGAGACACGCAACATACTGGAAGAGAGCATCACCCGTCTCTTGAGCGTCGCGGCCGTCCATGATTTTCTGTACAACCCGGGTGACCGCATCGTCGACCTCAAAGCCTTGAGCGAGAGAATACTACAGGAGACAGCCAAAGGGATCATCGCACCCGGGAAGAAGATTGAACTGGCTCTGGAAGGCCCGACGGTACACCTGCCGGCCCATCAAGCCACACCGTGCGCTCTGGTCATCAACGAACTCCTACTGAATGCACTGGAACATGGATACGCCGATCAACCCGGCGGCAAGGTGTCCCTTACGCTAAAAGAGACCTATGACGAGATTATCATTGAGATTCAAGACGATGGTTCTGGGCTACCTGATAACTTCGACGCCCGCAAGCACGGGAGCCTAGGACTCAGCATCGTTCGATCACTGGTGGAAGATGGTCTGGCCGGCCACTTCGAATTGAAGAACCGCGATGGCGTCGCCGCCATCGTCACTTTCCCCAAAGCCTTGACAGGAGATGAGTCATGGAGCGAGCTCGAATAGTCATCGCTGAAGATGAAGACGTCACCAGAAAAGACTTGCGAGAGACCCTAGAAGGTCTGGGGTACCTCGTCGTTGGCGAAGCGCGCGACGGGCGCAGTGCTGTGAACCTCGCGCAAGAATTGAGGCCAGACATCGTTGTCATGGACATCAAGATGCCTGGCATGGATGGCATTGATGCCGCTGAGTTGCTCACGCAGGAACGCATTGCCCCCGTGTTACTGCTGACGGCCTACTTCGACAAGGCGAAAGTCGAGCGGGCCAAAGAAGCCGGCGTCATTGCGTATCTGGTGAAGCCCTTCAGCGAGTCCGACCTGGAGCCGGCCATCGAGGTCGCTCTGTCTCGATTTCAGGAACTGCGGGCGCTGGATGCCGACGTGGAGCGCCTTGAAGAAACGCTCGAAACGCGGAAGTTGGTGGATCGCGCCAAGGGCATTCTGATGGACAGTCACAATCTCAACGAGTCGGAAGCGTTCCGCAAGATCCAGAAGATGAGCATGGATACCCGCCGGCCCATGAAAGACATCGCTCAGGCAATCATCATCACTCACGAGGTCGGCGGCTAGCGGCTGCAGGCTAGAAGCCTACAGGTTGCAGGTTAGGGCCTCCAGCCATCCAGCCATCCAGCCATCCAGCCATCTAGCCACCTAGCCACCCAGCCATCCGCGCAGTAGAGCGAAACTCCCAATGACCACTGAGCGTGACTTGCAGCTTCGGCTTGCCCAGAAGCGGACGCAACTGGCGGCGTTGCGGGAGATCAGTCGGGCCATCAACGCGGCGTGGGACCTGGACACAACCCTCGATCTCATCACACGCACCACAGCTCGCGTAATGGGCATGGACTCATGCTCCATCTACCTGTTGGACACCGCCGGCACGCACCTGGTCCTGGCTGCAACCACGGGCCTGGACCCCGCCGCCGTCGGACGTGCGAAGCTGGCCTTGGGGGAAGGTGTGACAGGTTGGGCCGCGCTGCACGGCGAACCGGTAGCGCTGGGCGAGGCAGCCGAGGACCCGCGCTTCAAATATCTGCCTGATACCGGCGAAACTCGATTCCAGTCACTGGCAGCGATGCCCCTTATCAGTGGTGATCATATCGTCGGCGCCATCAATATTCAAACCACGGCTCAATACAGCTTCAGCCGGGATGAAACGGAACTGCTGGGGCTGGTGGCCGATCTGTCTGCCGGCGCGCTGGAACGAGCCCGGCTGTACGACGATCTTCGCCGACAGGTCCGCGAACTTACCGCCCTGGCCGAAACCAGCCAAACATTGACCGGTCCGATGTACCTGGACGAGATGCTTCAGGTAATTGTCGCGACGACGGCGCGCACTATGAATGCCGCCGACTGCTCGCTGGCGTTGATCGAGGATGGCCGGCTTCACCTGTGGGTCACCCAGCACCCCCGCGAGGGAATTCCTGAAGATGTTGCCATTGGCGAAGGTCTGATGGGACACGTCGCCGCCACGGGTGAGACCCTTATTATCTCTGATGTGACACACGATCCCTGGGCAATGAAATCAGACTGGGCGGTGAACCACGGCCTGGTATCCATGTTGGCCGTCCCGCTGCGGGTCCGCGACAGGGTCATTGGCGTGCTGGCCTGCTACACCGACGCACCGCGCGAGTTCAACTCGGACGACGTCACCCTTTTCTCGACTCTGGCCAACCAGACCGCGCTGGCCATCGACAACGCCCAACTAGCCGTGCAGGCGGCTGTCGTTCAGGAGATGCACCACCGCGTCAAGAACAACCTGCAGAATATCGCCATGCTGCTCCGCCTCCAGATGGGTGACGCGAAGGTGGCCGGCGCTCAGCCGGCGCTCACCGAGAGCATCAATCGCATCCTCAGCATCGCCGCCGTTCACGAACTCCTCTCTCGGGAGGGCCTGCGCCGGGTCGATGTGGACGAGATGGCGCGAAGAGTGGCACTGAGTGTGGCTCAGAACATGGCAGCCGGCGAGCGGGGCATTGAGGTGATCGTCTCTGGTACACAGGTCTCGATTCCATCTCAGCCGGCCACGGCTCTGGCGCTGATCATTAACGAACTGATCCAGAATGCGTTGGAGCACGCGTTTGGGGATCGCCAGGGCGGTCGCGTGGAGGTGAACATCGACACCGCCGATGATCACATCATGCTCCAGGTCGTGGACGATGGAGCCGGTTTGCCGCCGGCCTTCGATCCGCAAGCCGACGGGAACCTGGGACTGGAACTGGTGCGAACACTGGCCCGCGATGACCTGAATGGGGATTTTGAGATGACCAGCGACAACGGGACACGGGCGGTCGTTCGTATCCCGGTGCGCTGGTAGTCCGTGCGTTGCATGTTGGAAAGTTCCAGGTTGAAGGTCCGTACTGGCACGATGACAGGAACGCAACTCCATGGCTCACATCGTAGAAGTCGATCAAAGCAACAAAGTAGAAGATTCCGGAGACACCTTCCTCGCTTTCTCAAATGAGATTTCTTGGAGCATCAAAGTGCCCTTCAGAGTCAAGCAAGCAGCGCTTCAAGCTTTACGAGATCAAGGAAAACCCTCGAAAAGGGCTAAGCTACTGCTCTTCGCCGCCTGCGTCTTCCTGCTCCTCGAAGACCATCTAGACCAACTACAGCGAATCACAATTGATAACGAATACGATGGTCGTGAATCAGACGTCAAGTCGTTTGTTTTCGAGTACATCAAGAGACAGCATCCCCAGTTTCGGATCGAGACAATTGACGTGCGATCCATCGGAAAGAAGTCCAACGCACATTACCTGGCGTGGACAGCTCATACCGGAAGGTGAAGAGTCGATAAGACGATCAGCGAGAAGGAATTGCTAGCGGTGGTGGCATAATAAAGCGACCGGGGGGCCCCTTTCGTTGTGGGGTCTGATGCCTAGCTACAGCCACGGACTGGCTACCCTGACGTCACTAGGCCACCCGGCCGAGCTCAATGTATTGTAGCATAGATAGCTCGAACCTGTCAAATGGTGACACGAGTATCGAAAACCACTGGAGATGTTGAGGTTAGTGAAATAAGCTGAGGAGAAGAACAACAAAGGATCGAGGGGGTCCCTTTCATTGTGGGAGCTGATGCCAGGGAGTCACTCACGGACTGGTTACCGCAAGGCGCCACTGGCCACCCGATCACTTTGTATCATTGTATCATGAAACGTACGACACGTCAAGCTTCACTGAATCCGTAATCTTTCAACGCATTTCGGCAAAAATGACACTTACGCTCGCAACGGATTTGGCAATCCGTCGCGAGCGACAAGACCAGTAAATGACGGGAACGCAACTCCATGGCCTACGTCGTAGAAGTCGATCAAAGCAACATGGTAGAGGAATCAGGAGACACTTATCTGGCTTTCTCCAACGACATCTCGTGGGCCATCAGAGTACCCTTCAAAGCTAAACAAGCAGGATTCGAAGCCTTAAGGGCTCGGAGGAAAACCAAGAAAACAGCCAAGCTAATGCTCTTTGCCGCTTGCATCTTCCTGCTTATCGAGGATCACCTAGACCAACTGCAGCGGATCACCATCGACAACGAATACGCGGGGCGAGGCGATGACGTCAAAGCATTCCTACTGCGCCACATATGGGAGGTTAATCCTAGCTTCGACCCGTGGGATATTGAGACGACCTCAATCGGTAAAAAATCTCCAGCGCACATTAAGGCATGGTCAGCCCGAGCAGAGGGAAAGGCGGAGCAAACAGTCACAACGCGGGAAATCTTGGACCTGGTGGGGTAAGCCGGCGAGGCACAAAGAGGATCGGGGGGTCCCTTTCGCGCTTGTGGGAGCTGCTGCCTTGCTTACAGCCACGGATTGGTTACCGCTGACCTCACAAGGCCACCCGATCACTAAACACATTGTACCACAAGAAGAACAATGTGTCAAATGTTTCAAAAAGCGACCGGGGGGGTCCCTTTCGTTGTGGGAACTGATGCCTGGCTACAGCCACGGACTGGCTAC
>JBHHXF010000061.1:0-11802 GCA_046756905.1 Anaerolineae bacterium
AATCAGCCGTCGTACTCTGACAGGCGAATGAGCTGCCAGCGGCCATCCAACAAACGATAGGTTCGCCGGGTTACGTACTGGTGATCATCCATGGAGACCTGTATGCTTGCGTCAATCAGGCCACCCTGTTCTTTGACGGTGTAGTCTACGAGTCGCATGACGCGCTTCCCAGGTTCGGCTGACTGGAACATGGTCTGCAGCTCCTTCAAGCGCCAACTTGGCGTCCGATACGGAAGGAGGGACCGGAAGAGGTCCCAGTCGTTTTGCTCCCAGGCCCATGACTCCACGTCGAGTCGGCTCTGGATCTGGGCTTCCAGCGAGGCTTTCGTTTGCTGCACGCGCCCCAGGTAGAATCCGGTCGTCCACGAGACCGTCAGCGCAGTCAGGAAAACCAGCAGCCATGCGAGACGCCGGCTGTTGCGGACCGTCTCGTGCGGTGGCCACGAATTGTTGTTCGTCTGGACTTGTTCCGTGACGACCTCGTCGTCGCCGAACTGCCATGTCATCGGTCCCTGATTCATCATGTACCTCGTACTGGAGAAAGATTATACCACCTGTTTCCCTGACGAACAAAACCACGAGAAGGTTGCGTCAGGGCGACGGAGCCTGACATCATGAGCAGTGGATGGAGCGCCGGCCAGCCCGGCGATCAGGGGGATGCCCCCGACGGACTACTGGAAGAGTTCATCGACGTAATTCCCATCGGTCGGGCGCTGGACCTGGGGATGGGTGAGGGACAAAACGCTGTCTGGTTGGCCGAGCACGGGTTTCGGGTGGTGGGAATCGATCTGTCACCCGTCGCGGTTGGTGCTGCGCAGCGATTGGCGCATGAACATGGCGTGGTTCTGGAAACGGCCGTAGCAGACATTCGTGAGTTCAAGATAGAACCTGATTGTTACACGCTCGTGTTGGCTTCGGCGGTGCTCCATTTTCTGCGGCCGGAAGAGATTCGAGAGCTGGCCGGCCGTATCAAGGCCGGCCTGAGACCTGGCGGCTTTGTCGTTGCGCATGTGTTCACAGTTGACGATCCGGGCTATGCGGCGTTGCAGGATCAAGGAGCGTCCGTGGTGGCTGAGAGGACGTTCGTCGTGCCCGAGATCGAAGTCATTTTGCACTACTTCGCCTTTGGGGAACTGCGCAGTCTTTTCAAGGGGCTGGAGATTGTTTACTACGCAGAGGAGCGGCACCTCGACTCATCGGGGGATGACGCCCACTATCATGCCGGCGCTTTCCTGGTGGCACGCAGGAGTGGCCAGCGGGGACGCGGAGAGCCAACGAGAGAGCAACGGCAAGTGAGCAATGAATCAATCTTGAACCGGGCTTGTTTACATTCAGCGACTAGTCGCCTTCGTTGGGGCTGACGACCTGAATTTGAACGTTGCTTTCGGCGCTGCCACCCCGCCCGTCGTGGATCTTGAAGGTGATCGTTATTGTAGCTGTCTGGCCAGGGTCCATCTCGAAGTTTGCAACGTAGTAGACCCGGTGGATGTCGCCGATGGTTGGCCCTCCATCAAACCTACCCATCGGGAAGTAAATCCATTCCACGAACGTGTCATCGCCATCAGGGTCAAAGGCGTCGGCCGTCAGCAGCGATCTCTGGCCGAGGTTGATCGTGCACGGATCGCAGGTGAGACTGCGAATCACCGGGGACTGGTTGGACGGCTCGGGTGTGGGCGTAGACGGCACGGGCGTGGCCGTGGGCACCGCCGGCGGGTACGGCTCAGGGGTGTCCGTCGCCGTGGGTGGAACCGGTGTAGGCGTCACCGGTGAGGGCGTGGGTGATGCCGGCGGGTATGGCTCAGGTGTATCCGTCGCCGTGGGTGGAACCGGCGTCGGCGTCGGAGAAGCCGGCACGTGTGTCGGCGATGCTGGCGCCGGCTTGGGGCTGGCTGTGGCAGATGGCGCCGATGTAGGGCTGGCAGCCGGTCTCGGCGTCGCTGTCGCGGCCGGTGTCGGCGGAGCCGGCGTCTCGGTTGGCGGTGGTGTGGTGGCTGTGGCGGTTGGCGGTTCGCCAAGCACGGCGCTAGACGGCTCCGTAGGCGTTGGCGGTTCTGATGTTGCCGTCGGTTGTGGTGTCTGCGAGGGTTCCGTCACCGGCAATGTCGGTTCGAGCGTATCCGAAGGTTCGGCTGCCGGCGTCCCGGCTGTTGGCGAGGACAGCTTCGGAGTGGATGTGGGCTGGGCGCCAACAACTGACTCTGGCTGAAGCCCATCCACCCAGTGTTGCACGGTGTCCAGGGCAGCGACTGCCTCCTGATAGGTCGGTCCAGGTAGTCGTGTCCGCCCACTGGTTTCCAGGGTCGCCCGCTGCTTCGACAGCGCCAGGCCGGCCAGTGATTCCAGTTTTTCGGGGCTGATTCCTTCCTGCTGCAACTGAATCAGAATCCTGAGGCTTGCGCCCAACTCTCGTTCATAGTCGCCAATCAGAGCTGTCGCTTTGGACGGCACGGCGACGGCCTCGTCGATTCTTCGTTGAGCGAACCTCAGATGTAGATCGGTCTGATCAATCGTATCCCCCGTGAGTGCAAGCTGTACACGTTCCGTGAGGCGCTTAACCGGATATAGGGGACTATCGGGTGTGCTGCCGCCGGCGGCTGAAACGGCGGTCCCGGTCAATAGGATGAGGAAGACAATGGCCGCCATAGCGCCGGCTACCGCCGGTCCAAGGCGTAGCTGACCAAGGCGTTGCCACCACGGGAGCGCCGGTGTCTCACGAAAGCGCCCGTCACGTGCCACGAAAGAGCTGTCCGCTGGCGGCAAGTTTAGAATACGCTTTCGTGTGGCCTGCTTGAAGCTCAGCGAGGGGGCGACATGCGGTGCCTCGCGCAGAGCGGTCGCGGTTTGAAGCAGTGGACGCAGTTCATCTGTGAACTCGGGATAACGAGCCACGCATTCGTCCACCGTCGCGCCCGCTTCAAGGTCTTGCAGGCAGCGCTCCAGAGCGTCAGTAAGGTTCATCAGTCTCTTCCACGCCCAGGATTTTCCGCAAAGCTAGCAATCCACGGAACTGGAGGCCGCGGATGGCGCCTCGCCGTTTTCCCATCACTTCGGCGATATCGGCGGTGCTATAACCCTCGATGAAGCGTAAGATGATTACAGTCTGCTGTTCCTCGGTAAGTTGGCTAATAGCTTCCCGGACCCGCTGCATAGTCATCATGCTTTGGAGTATCTGCTCTGGCCGGCTCTCCTCGGCATCTATTAAAAACGGACGTGTTTCCAAAACGTCCAGAACGACGCTAGGCCGGCGCGCCCGATGGTAGTCGACCACAAGGTTGTGAGCGATCCGAAAAAGCCACGGCGAGAAGGAGCTCCCTTGCCACTTGTAGCTGCCGATTGCCTCCCACGCCTTGGTAAAAACCTGTGCTGTGAGGTCTTCGGCTTCGGTGGTCCGGCCGACCTTATAGTAGACGTAGTTGTAGATCTTGTCGACATAAAGGTCATAGAGCTCCCCAAATGCCCCAGGATCGTGCTTGGAAGCTCGTACAGCCAGTTCCTTCTCACGCTCCATGGGCTCTGTCTTCTTCAAGCACTAAGACGTCTCGCACAGGGTATAACGAGGGAATCAGTCGCACGTTATGGCAACGGCGTGGTTTTGCGTGTGTCTTGTGGCCAGGTTGAGAGCAAGTGCACCATTGCCAACCACGGCCGCCATGAGATCGTCGATGGCAATGTGTTCGTTGCTCGTGTGTGCCAGGCGCTCATCGCCGGGAGCAAACCCGATTGTGGGTATGCCGGCGGCCATGAGGTGGCCGCCATCTGTCGCAAACTGCCAGATGGTCACCGGTGGGTCCTGGCCTAGCGCCGCATTCAACGTCCGCTTTGCGCGGTCCAACAGGGGGTGGTCAGCCGGGAGCTCGAAAGAGGGGAAGACGGCCGGGGTTGTCAGGGTGTGGCCGGTATAGGTATCGAATGTTTGCTGCGGAATCATAACAAAGCCTTCGGCTTCAGGCTCCAGACAGCCGGCTAGTACGTCTTGCAAACGCTCGCAGATTTCTTCTGGAGACTCATTTGGAATGTTGCGCCAGTCCAGATGGGTCCAGGCTTCGCCAGGGATGAGATTCGGACTGACCTGATCCGTGAAGTACAGGGTGGGCGCCACTGTTGAAGCTCCAAAGTCAGGGCTGCTGCGCATGGCTAGTGTTCCCAGAGTTGTGAGGAAGCGGGCCAGGCTATAGTGCGGGTTGATTGCCTGCTGAGGGGTACTGGCGTGAGCTGCTCGGCCATGTACGCGCGCAATCAATTCGATCCGTCCCCGGTGGCCTCGGGCAACCCCAAGGTTGGTCGGCTCGCCCACTACAGCGAAGTCGGGACGTAGGGACTCTAGAACAGCCTGGATCCCGATCCCACCTACCTCCTCCATGACGACGGCTGTCACGAAGATGTCGCCGGCCGGCGTCAGGCCGGCTGCGCGCAGCAACCCAACGCCATAGACCTGGGCTGCCAGCGGGCCTTTCACGTCAACACTCCCGCGTCCCCAGATTGCGTTGTCAACGATCTCGCCGGCGTAGGGCGGAACGGGCCAGCGAGCTGGGTCTCCTGTGTCTACGTGATCCATGTGACAGTTGAACATCAGTGAGGGTCCGCCCTCTCCTTCCAGCCGTCCGATGACATTACCGGCAGCGTCAATCCATACCTCATCATAGCCCAGATCCTCCATCTCTGCCTGGATGATGCCGGCGATTGCTTTTTCAGCACCGGGCAGGCTGGGCGTTTGAATAAGCCGCTGGCAAAAACCGACGACTTGGTCGCGAACCTTTTCTGCTGAAGCCTGCAGGCCATTCATGTTGCGTACACCTCCTACCCATGCCGGCTTCTCGCGAAAAGCTGAGACATGACCTGTGTTACAGGTCGAACGGAGAAGCCCTGCTTGGGCGGATAATAGCATTCTATCACGGTTGCTGGCGAAAATGAAATCGGGCAGGGGCAGGCGGCCATAGGTTAAGACCAACAACAAAAGGCGGCCCGTCTAACTATTAGACGGGCCGCCCAGGAAAAGAGAACGGCTGCGGAAGGCCGTTGGAAGTGTGCTTGCTCTAGACGCTAGGGCCAGATAGATAGCTGTTCAGGCTACGGCGGTGTACAGCTCTCTATCGCCGACCGCTATGTTTATCACTGGGCAGAACTTAGAAAAGCGAAACTCGCCGGCGTCTGGACTTGCCATCATGGTCTTCGAGCCAGTCATCCAGCTCGCTGGCAAAGGCTTCCAGGCTATGGGCTTCGATTGAGCTGATAGCCGATACTTCGTCGTCGGCAAGATTGAAGTCGGCCATAACCTGCTCTCGGTTCCCGTTGAGCAACTGATCCCGAAAGTCACGGTCTACGATAGCACGGCCGACCAGGTTTTGCAATGCCCTATGGCTCATTCCTTCGATGCCTCCTACCTCGTGGCCCCTGTAAATGCAATGGTACGCAGTGCCTGTAAGCCATTGATCATCTGGATGGAAAACGCAGACTATCGACTTGCCAAATTGATCTGCCGCAATGATAATCATCTTGGCTCACGAGCGACTTACGCTCTTGCCTTGCTCGCACCTGGGGACTTACCACATTCTCACGGCTGAATAAGGCTGTCACGAGTGAGTCTTTGTGACACCTCGTGTGCAGTTCCTGTGATTCTCTCGTGAGTCTCAAGATTCTTGACGATTACTGCCTGGAGTTGGGTATGGGGAGAATGCAAAGAAGTGGACGGGGGGATGAGAAAAAGGCCCGGTATTGCTTTGAGTACCAGGCCTTTGGTTCAATCAAAGGTCATCGCATTGTGGTGACAGCAGATAACGCACGGCCCGATGCAGAGTCGGGTCGCAATAACGGTCTACCGTGTTTCGGTTTTAGATTGGCTGGCCGCTATTGCCGGCGAGTTGGGCTAGCAGCCGCCATAGGTCGGAGGGCTCTGGCGACAACCTCCGTAGGTCGGCGGCGCACAGTGGCGACAACCACCGTAGGTCGGAGGCATGTTTCGACAACCACCATAAGTGGGGGGCATGTTCCGCATCATGTTCTCTTCTCCTTGCTTTTGTCGGGGCGTGCGAGAGTCGGGGCGGCCCCGGACTTCTATTCGCTAACGGCGATCAGCACGTGACGACTACTCCCGTGACAACTCACGAGACTATTGTGGATGTGGCGTGGTAGCCTGACCCGCTACTGGTCTAACCGCTGTACCACATCTGTGATTGAGGGATTGAGTGGGGTGCGTGTTCCAAATGCGGAACCCAGCCCGTGGTGTGCCGGGTTGCTAAAGGTTAATCGGTTGAATCAGCCGAGGCGCTTCCATTTGCGTCGCGAACCGTTGAAATCTGCCCCACGATTGTGGGATCGTCTCTTAGGTGCCTCTGGCTGAAACTCGACTCGCCAAGTCGGCAACCCGGCAATCCAGGCTCGGTGAGCCATGGACCCGTGGCTTTGCGCCCCCACCTCTCGATGGGTTTGCCTTTTCGCTCGCGATCTTTGATACGGTATACACAGTATAACATAGGTTTACCCTCTATGTCAAGGGTTTTTAGCGCTCGTTCGGATGTTGCCAGGAAATCATAGGGCAGATGCAGGCAGAAGGTTGTGGGAGGTTGGCGCCGGCTAGCGTCGGGGGCGAAAGGGTCTTATTCTACATGCTCTTCGTCACCATCCACCTGCTCTTCACCTGCGATGATCGCGTTGTACAGGTCGATTGTTTCGGGCATGGGGTCAATGTCCAGGTCATCGCGGAGAAAGGCCTGGAGTTGCTGATAATGTTTGACGGCCGCGGCTCTGTGCCCGAGTTCCAGGTGGGTCTGCATAATCGCCCGGTGGATCTGTTCCTGATAGGGGTCGACGGCCACAATCTTTTCGTACAGAGGTAACGCTTCTTCCGACCGGTCGTTGTCCCGGAAATACTCGGCGACGTGTGTCAATGCATCAAAGTACTGGCGTTGCAATTCCTCACGCCGGAAGTAATGCCAGTCGGAATAGAACTCTTCGAGGTAGTCCCCCTTGTACAGGTCGATAGCTTCAAGGTAGAGGGATGCCTGCTCGTGTGACGATTCCGTGTGCTTGGCCTCTTCTATCAAGTTCTGAAAGACTTCGACGTCGTACCAGTAGCTGAGTTCTGGATTGATGGTATAGACACCATTCCTGTACAGGATACAGTCCTGATCTTGAAGTGCGCGCCGCAGTCGGTAATTGGTGGAGTGAAATGCACTGCTGGCCTTGGCCGGCGTCGCTTCCGGCCAGAATACTTCCAGGATTTTGTCCTTCCTGACACCCTCGGGATGTGTCAACAAGAAGAAGAACAGTTCCTTGGTGGTGGCTGAGTCCCACTGTTTTTTCGTCACTTGCTCACTGTGTAACCACACCTGGGCCAGGCCCAAAGCCTGGATTCGGAGCAGTGGAGCAGCCTCTGTCGGTAGGGTCTCGGTTATTGCCGTGGCCGGCAATTCGGGGACTTCCTCTCCTAAATGCTCCAGAATGTTGGACAGGCGGCCATTCTTACCCGGTTGGTTGACTGCATGCTTGTACAAATCAACTGCCTGGCGACCTTCTGCAATGAGGAAATGATCGTATCCCAATTCATCTGCCAGCGCGAGGGCCTGTTCCAGGGGAGCGAGTGCATCCGCCGTGGCCGGCGCGCTGTTGAATAGGGCCTGCGCCAAATGCAAGTCGGCGATAGCAAGTTCCCGTTTTGCACCGCAGTTCTTGAAATGCTTTTGGGCTTCCGTGAAGTGCTTGACAGCCATCTCCGGGTCTGAACGCGCCTGGGAAAGCACTCCCAGGGCATCCTGAGACAACCCGATGTCGTATGCGGAGCCGGACTGTTCACCCAGACTCAGTGCTTCCGCGATGTACGTCTTTGCCCGGTTGTGTTCACCCATGGCGCAGTGGGTGAGGCCCATCGCATTGAGGGCATAGCCGATGATCGAACCCTCATTAATTTGCTCAGCCACACGTAACGCTTGCTCGTAGTTGCTCAGCGCCTCACCGTTGCGGCTCCGGGCGCGCGCGATATCCCCGAGGCCGGCCAGGACGGCCGCTTCCACGCGCGAATACTGCGCCTTCTTCGCTTCCACCAGAGCTTCCTCCAGCAGCTCACGCGCTGACTCATAGGCGCCCTGGTAATAGAGCGCACAGCCCATTGCGTTCAATGTCTCGCTGATTCGAGCAGCATTGCTTGTCTCGCGCCAGTGACGAAGTGCTAGCCGATAATGCGTTGAGGCGCTGGCCAGGTCGCCGGACCGAAGATGTGTTGTCGCGAGGTCGTGCTGAACGCTGGCAATATGGTAGGCCTCTCCTCGGCTTTCGTACAAACTGAGGGCGCGATTCAGTTGCTTGATGCTGTCAGACAACTCGCCCAGGTTCCCATACGCTATGCCAATATTCCGGTAGGCCTGAGCTGCGATGGATGAATTGTCGTGATCGGGGCCCAACATCTCCAACGCGTGCGTACATTGATGAATGGCTTCTTCGTAGTTGCTCTGCATTCGCAGCGCCACGCTTCTGAAGACCAACGCTTCTGCGAGCGGTTCGTTTTCTGTCTCGGTCTGGAACACCTCACATGCCCGATCGAGCTCAGTGATGGCGTCTGCGAGCCGGCCAACTTGTATCCACACCTTGGCTCGATGAGTTAGCAGGTTGGGCTGCTCTAGCAGAATATTCTGGGGCAGTGCATCAATCCATCGGGCCAGCGTAGTCCAGCGGCCAGTGTTGAATGTCTCATCGGCTACTGATTCGATGACTTCGGCCGCCTTCTTGTGAGCTTCTGCCTCCAGGTAATGGTGGATGGCAGACGCCGGCTCCGCTCGTTGTACGGACAACTGGGCCGCCCGCAGTTGGAGTTCGCGGTAACAGTCGGGGTCGGTGCTCTGGAGATGGGAGAGCAGGAATTCGCGAAACAACTGGTGATACCGGTACCACTCGCCCGGACCTTCCAGCCGGGTGATGAACAGATTTTGTGATTCGAGCCGGCGCAACATCTCCATGGAAGCGTTGCTCTGGATGAGTTCGTCGCACAACTCAGGACTAAGCGAATCCAGGATGGCGGAGTGCAGCATGAACTGCTGAACATCTTCAGGTTGTTGCTCAAAGACCTCGGTAGCGAGATAGTCGAAAGCTTGGGCCTCGCCCTGGGCGCGGATCATGCCGGCAAACATCCCCTCCCACAGCGTGTGCTTTGTCAACAGTAGGCCGGCGATCCATCCGTCCAGTTCCTGGGCCAGTTCCTGGGCTTGCTCGTCCGGCAGATCCAGATCATGGTTCTGCCGCATGAGTTGCTGGATTTCGTGGACCGTGAAGCGCAGCTCGTGAACGCTCAGGCCGTCGGCTTCCTGGCGGGCAGCCATACGTGTCAGTGTCAAGGGGGGTAGTGTACGACTGGCCAGGAGAATATGGCAATGTTCTGGGAGGTAGCGGAGCAGTGTATCTAGCAGCGTGTGGACGACCGAGTTGTCATCCAACATGTGGTAGTCGTCCAGCACGACGACGAAATACTCACCGATGGCCTGGACCATGTCGTTTACCAGAGCGGCTGCGATGGTCTCCGAGTCGGGGAGGCGTGAGCCGCCACCCTTGAGGATGGCGTTGATCTGCTGGCCGAACTTGGGGAAGCGGCGGCGTATGCTTTCGACTAGATATTCGAGAAACACACGCGGGTCACTGTCACGCTCATCCAGCGTGAACCAGCACACGGGGAGATCGGAGTCGTGGGCGAAGTCGATCAGCAGCGAGGTCTTGCCGTACCCGGCAGGTGCGGAGACGATGATCAACTTGCGTTCTATATGGGCATGGATGAAATCGACCAAGCGCCGGCGATGCAAGAGGTCGTCGCGCCGGCGAGGCCGAAGGATCTTCGTTACGATCAAAGGGGCAGGGTGATCCATGAGAAAATTCAGATGATGTCAGTCGGTCAGATCATTCTCATATAGTTCTATGATTGCTTGCGCCAACTTAGCTGAATCGTGTCGCGTCGGCCTTGTCGAACTCCGCAAACTCCTTGTGACGACAGGGGTGGTGGCCACGAAATCGCTGTGCGCCCATACCGGGGTTGCTCCCCACGCCGGTGGAAAAGGCGGGGGCGGCCCGCTGTCGGCCAGTACAATATCGACGGCCAGGTCTGGACCGATATGCTGGATCAATGCCTCGACGTGGTCGGTGATGTCATAGTCGTCCGTTTCCCCGGGTTGGGTTGCCACATTGCACACGTAGACAACTGGCGCGCGCGCTGCGTCTATCGCTGCTCGGATTTCCCGAACGAGCAGGTTGGGAAGTATGCTGGTGTAGAGGCTCCCAGGCCCGATGACTATGAGGTCGGCGTGCAGAATAGCCGAAACGGCTTCCGGGTATGCGCGAGCCTCTGCCGGCTCCAGGAACACCCTGCGGACTGCTGCACCTCCACATGGCACCTTGGACTCTCCGTGGACAACCCTCTGATTAGCAAGTTCTGCACAGAGTACGACGTTTTCCAGTGTCGAAGGTACGACGCGACCTCGGACTGCCAGGACGCGGCTCGATTGTCGCAGGCCCTCTTCGAAGCTACCACTGATCTCTGACATGGCTGCCAGGAACAGATTCCCAAAGCTGTGCCCGCCCAGGTCCCCGTTGCCGAAGCGATACTGCATCAGTTGGCTCATCAGCGGTTCGGCATCGGCCAGTGCAGTGATGCACTGGCGGAAGTCACCTGGCGGGAGGACACCCATGTCGCGGCGCAGCCGGCCTGAACTACCGCCATCGTCGGCGACGGTGACAATGCCTGTCAGGTGGTCCGTGAACTCCTTCAGGCCACGAAGGAGTGTGGATAGCCCTGTGCCACCCCCGATGACGACGATTTTGGGGCCACGGCGGCGGACTCGGCGGCGATACATAGCATCAACCAGGCGTTCCTGTTGGATCTGCGGAAATGCCGATAGGAGTGAGCGGTTCAGGCCGACCAGGCTGATGACGATGAGTGAGAGGCCGGCGATTCCAAAGAGAAGCGCGCGTCCCAGGCGAGATACAAACTGCAATGTCAGGTAGTAGAAGGCCGGCGGTAGTGGCTGCTGGCGATAGAAATCAACTAATAAATAGGCAATGCCGAGCCCGAGCGTGGTGATTCCTGCGAGGAGCAGTAGGATCCATCGCTTGACATGCATGCCCGGGTATAGCCATTTCAATAGTTCCATGCACTCTCACCTGATGACAAACCAGATAAGGCTAGGGGCTTTGCGTCCCCACCTATGGCCAGGTATGCTTTCTCGGTCATCCCTTGTTTCTGATAAAAATGCCCTCATTTTGAGTTGAAGTATACCAAAAAAGGGGGTAGTTGTCAAAGTTTTTAGCGTTGAGCGAATTAAGCTGGGGGCCTCTAGACGGCCAAAATGGAGCATCAGGCACTGAAAAAGGGCCGAGAAGGGGTGGGTAAACTAGCAGAGAGGTTTCGAGGCTGTCCCCTTTTTGGAGAAGGGTGGACATAAACTGGCTTTCGATGAGATAGTTTGGCTGTTGAGGCACACCTTCTGGTCCAAGAGCAGCCTGGTTCACCGCCAGCGGAGCCGGCAGGTCTGCTCGCTGCTCTTCCCCGAAGAGACGGGCCAGGAGTGTCCCATCAAGCACAAGCAATGGCCCAAGGGGGGCTGCACCACCACCCTACCGACCAGCATGGGTGCGCGCTTGCGCTATGAGCTTGACCGCGATACCTGTGCCGGTACAGGCAGCGAGGCCTACAAGAAAGTCTACAAGCAGCGCACGGCCAGCGAGCGCATCAACTCCCAGGCGGTGGAGCTGGGCATTGAGCGTCCGAAGCTGCGCAATGGAGCCGCCATCGCCAACCAGAACAGCCTGATCTACGTGCTGATCAACCCTTCG
>JBHHXF010000062.1:0-11647 GCA_046756905.1 Anaerolineae bacterium
GTACAATTGCTTTAGTCCACGTTGCGCGCCAGGCTGCCTGGCGTGCTCTCTGGAGTCTGCGGGTTAAGGGAGGTTGCCATGCCTACTCTCACCCGAACCATCCTCTCAGTATCACAGCTTGACGACGAGGAGGAGACACTCATCGCCGGCCTCCTCACCTCCATGCTGCCGGCAGTCTTGTCGGCAACGACCGTCGCTGGCCTCCCTCTCCTGCTGACCGCTCTCCTGCTCGCCACAACGAAGCCGCTGCGCGTCGCTCGCGTGGTACTCTTTGCAGAAACGGAGTAACACCCATGAATAACAGCGTCGAGATACTCATTGTCGAGGACAGCCCGGCGCAAGCCAAGCACCTGAAGCGTCTGCTAGAAAGGCACGCCTATCAGGTGTCAGTTACTCACGACGGCAAGGCAGCCCTGGCTGCCATTCACCAGCACAGACCAACGCTGGTGATCAGTGACATCGTCATGCCGCGCATGGACGGTTTTGAACTCTGCCGGCGCATCAAGGCGGACGAAAACTTCAAGGACATCCCGGTCGTGCTTCTGACCCAGCTTTCAGAACCTGGCGACATCATCCAGGGCCTGGAGTGCGGCGCGGATAACTTCATGACCAAGCCGTACGATGAGCGGGCGCTGCTCTCCCGCATCCAGTACATTCTCGCGAATCAGACGCTGCGCCGAGCTGCGCTTTCGGAAATGGGCCTTGAGATCTTCTTCGCCGGCAAGAAGCACTTCATCACCTCGGGGCGCATGCAGATCATGGACCTGCTTCTCTCCACCTACGAGAGTGCAATCCAGAAGAGCCATGAGCTCCAACAGGCAAACAGAAGGCTTATCACGGCGGAGCATAAACTGAGAGCCATCAACGAACAACTGCAGCAGGAAATCGCCGAGCGGATGCAGGCGGAGCAGGCGCTACAGGCGGCTCATGACGAGTTAGAAACACGAGTCGAGGCACGGACTGCAGAACTGAAGGAAGCCAACGACGCGCTGCAAGTTGAAATCGTCGTGCGCAGGCGGGCGGAGGAGGCGCTGGAGCAACGTGTCCAGGAATTGGTAGCTCTCAACAGGCTGGCCCAGCAGGTCAGCGCCAACATTTCCCTCGATCAGGTTGTGCAAGCTGCCATTGAGGGAACGGTGTCCGCTGCAAACGCTGATCTGGCACTGGTCTTTCTACGGCGTGGCAACGAGTTGCTCCCACAGGGCATTGGTCCGTTGAACTCCAGGTTCACCCATGACGAAACCCCTGTGCATCGCGTGGGCGAGTGCCTGTGCGGACTCGCCGTCAGCCAGGGGCAGCCGCTCTATTCCAGCGATATTCACTGCGATCCGCGATGCACCTGGAATGAATGCAAGGAGGCTGGTCTGCGTTCCTTTGTCGCCTTGCCGCTGCGTAGCGGAGATGGGATAATCGGCGTGCTGGGGCTCGCCTCGGAGATGGAGCGTGACTTCAGAGGGCAGTCCACGTTCCTGGAGACACTTGCCGGCGATGTCGCCATCGGCTTACAGAACGCCATCCTATACGAACAAGTTAGACGCCACGCCGCCGAACTGGAGCAGCGCGTGGCCGAGCGCACGGTCCAGTTGCAGGCCGCCAACGAGGCAATCCGCCGGCGAGCCGACGAGACGTCAACGCTGTACGAGGTCGGCCGCGACCTGGCCGCGACCCTCGACTTGGAGGCCCTCTTGCCGGCCATCGCTCAACGGGTGACGGATACCCTGGAGGCGGACCGCTGCGCCGTCTTCCTGTTCGACGAGAGGGCCAGCGTGCTGCGGGCGCGGGCCGCCCACGGCTACATGGCCGAGCGGTTGTCCGATTTCAGCTACCGGCCCGGCGAGGAGATCGTAGGCCGGGCCTACGCCACGGGAGAGTTCCAGTACGCGCCCGACTTGAACCGGCGTCCGGAGTTGCCCCGGCGCGACGAAATCCGCGCCGTGCTGGCTGTGCCACTGATGAGCCCCACGGCTGGTCCTCTGGGCGTGCTCAGCGTCAGCAGCCTGCGACCGGAGGCCTTCACTCCAGAGCAGCAGCAATTGCTGGAGACAATGGCCGGCCAGATAGCCGGAGCTATCGAGAGCGCCCGGCTCTATCGGGCAGCCGAGCGACACGCCACGGAGCTGGCCGCTCTGCACGAAGTCGGCAAGGAGATCACCTTCACCCTGGAACTGGACACTATGCTCGAGACCATCGCCGATGATGCTGTTCGGCTGGTGGGGGCCGACAAGAGCCTCATCTTGTTAGTTGACGCAAAGCGAGAGAAGCTGGTCAAGGCCGTGGGACACGGCTACAGTCGGGCGAAACTTGAGCAGCATACCTTTGAAGAGTTTGAGGACGGGATCAGCGGCTGGGTGCTCCGGGAGAAGGTCCCTACGCTGTCGGCCGACATCCAGACGGACGAGCGGAACCGGGGAAAGGCTCTGGCCAGCGCCCAGCGGACGGGGGACAGTTCGGCGGCTGTCGCCCCGCTGGTCATTAGAGACGAGGTGATCGGCACGCTCACGGTGGTCAACAGCCGGCGGGGGTGGGCATTTACGCCGGCCGACTTGAACCTGGTGACCATGCTGGCCGGGCAGGCAGCCATTGCCATTCAGAACGCCCGGCTTTTTGAGGCCGCCCAGGAGGCCGACCGGCTCAAGTCGGCCTTCCTGTCCACTATGTCCCACGAACTGCGCACGCCGCTCAATTCCATCATCGGCTTCACCGGCATCATGTTGCAGGGCCTGGCCGGCCCCCTCAACAATGAACAAACCAAGCAACTGGGCATGGTACAGAGCAGTGCCCGTCACCTGCTGGACCTCATCAACGACGTGCTGGATATCTCCAAGATCGAGGCCGGTCAGTTGGAGCTTGCCTCCGAGCCGTTTGACATGCGCGAGACGATTGAGAAAGTGGTGCGCGCGGCGATCCCCCTGGCCGAGAAGAAAGGGCTGGCGCTGATTGCGGAGGTAGCACCAGAGGTGGGCCAGATTGTCAGCGATCGCCGGCGGGTGGAGCAGATTCTCATTAACCTGATCAACAACGCCGTGAAATTCACCGAGGCCGGCGAGGTACGCGTCGAATGCGAGGTGAGCGATGGCCAGTTGGTGACCCGGGTGGTGGATACGGGCATCGGCGTCGAGCCGGAAGATACGCCCCGGTTGTTCGAGCCCTTCCGGCAGCTCGACGGCGGGTTGACACGGCGGCATGAGGGGACCGGGCTGGGGCTGTCCATCTGCAAGCGACTGGTGGAGATGCTGGGTGGCGAAATCTGGGCTGAGAGCGAGGGGGAGGGGGAGGGAAGCACGTTTGCGTTTACGCTGCCGGCCTGACTACAACGAATTTAGAATCAAACGAAGCCAGAAGGAACTGAATGGATCGTGCGCATGAATTCGTTCCCTGTTGTGCTCGGCCTGGATTGCCAAATCCAGGCCACAAGCCGCCGGATTTGGCAATCCGGCGGGAGCAAACGCGTAAGTTGTTTAATTCTCATTCCTGAATGGATCGTGCGCATGAATTCGTTCTATTCGCAATTCGTTGTAGTGTTTGGAGGCAACTATGAAACCCACGATCCTGGTCATCGAAGACAACGAACAGAACCTATATCTGATCACGTTCATCCTGGAGAGGAACGGATACCGGGTCGTCCAGGCGCGGGATGGGCGCGAGGGAATCGAGCTAGCGGGACGGGTCAGGCCGGCGCTGATCCTGCTGGACATCCAGTTGCCGGCCATGGACGGCTACCAGGTGGCCCGGCGACTGAAAGAGATGGCAGAGACCCGCGATATTCCCATCGTCGCCGTCACCTCCTACGCCATGGTCGGCGACCGGGAGCGGATTCTGGCCGCCGGCTGCACGGGCTACATCGAGAAGCCCATCAACCCAGACACATTCATAGCCGAAATTGAGCAGTACCTATGAGTTGTTCGATTCGACAACCGGGCATCCAAAGCCGGCCGATCAGAACGTGGGTGATAATAAATGAAAGACTCGGATCTCGAAATCGAAAATCTGAAATCTGAAATCGAAAATCTGGAATTGAAGCTCCTCGTGGTGGACGACGACGAGCAGAACCTCTACATGTTGCAGGTGCTCCTGGGGGGCCATGGTTACCACGTGGAGACGGCCGCCAACGGCCAGGAAGCCCTGGACAAAGCCAGATCCGCACCGCCCGACATGATTATCTCCGACATCCTGATGCCGGTGATGGACGGCTTCACTCTGTGCCGCCGGTGGAAAACGGATGTGCGGCTGAACGAGATTCCCTTCGTCTTCTACACCGCCACGTACACCGATCCCAGGGACGAGGAATTCGCCCTGAGCCTGGGAGCGGAGCGGTTCATCGTCAAGCCGGTCGAGCCAGACGCGTTCGTTCAGATGCTGCAGGAGGTCATCGCGGAGCACGAGGCCGGCCGGCTGGCCTCGCCGCGTGAGCCGGTGGAGGAGGAAGCGGTCTACCTCAGGGAGTACAACGAGGCCCTGATCCGCAAGCTGGAAGACAAGGTGCTGCAGTTGGAGGAGGCCAACCAGGAACTGACCAGCCAGCGAGACCGGCTGCACCTCCTGCACCGCATCGACCAGGCCATCAGCAGTACGCTGAACCTCACCGATCTGCTGGATCAATTGGCTGCGGCACTGACGACTGCCCTGGGGGCAAACCGCTGTAGCATCTGGCTATTGGACGAAAGCGGCGAGTTCCTGCAGGGGCGCGGCTTCGCGCAGGAGCGCGGTTACGGCGTCCAGATCGGCGAACCAGATGTGGGAAGCATCCGTCTCCCCCGCGACGAGCCGTTGGTGGCCCGCCTGTTCGAGACCGGTGAACCGCTGATGGTGCCGGACGTGGAAGACCCGGCCTACGCCGACGTGGTCAACCCCGAGTACGATGCTGCGTTTCACATCCAGGCCTTCCTGGCCGTGCCGCTGATAGTTCGGGAGGACGTCATCGGCTTGCTGGTACTGGATGACACCCGTGCCCGGCGTGTGTTCCAGCCGGACGAGATCGAGTTCGTCCAGACCGTGGCCGGGCAGGCAGCCATTGTCATCGAGAACGCCCGGCTGTTTGAGGCGCAGCGCCAGTCAGAAGAGCGCTACCGTGGCATCTTCGAGGGGGTACGCGATGCGATCTTGGTCGAAAGTTTCTCCGGCGAGATTCTGGACGCCAACGCCAGCGCGTGTGAGATGTTCGGCTGGAGCCACGCCGAGTTCCTCACCAAGACCGTGGCCGACCTGGTGCCGGCCGGCGAGGCCATACTGCGTCCGGACGAACTGCTGGAACAAGCCCCGTCGGATCAGCCGGTGGAAACGGTCAATATCCGCGCCAACGGAGAACACTTCCCGGTGGAAATCACTGGCAGACTACAAACCATCGACCGTGACACGGTGATGCTGGTTGTGGTGCGCGACATCACCGGGCGCAAGCAGGCGGAGGAACGGTTGCGCCTGCAAGGCGCCGCGCTGGAAGCGGCCGCCAACGCCATCGTCATCACCGACCGTGAAGGAGTGATCCTGTGGGTCAACCCGGCCTTCAGCCGACTAACCGGGTACAGCCCAGAAGAAGCCCTTGGCCAGACGCCCCGCCTGCTCAAGTCGGAGGAACAGACCCCATCATTCTATCGACACCTCTGGGAGACGATTATGGCCGGCGATGTCTGGCGAGGGCAACTCATCAACCGGCGCAAGGACGGCAGTTTGTATATTGATGAGCAAACCATCACCCCCCTGCTCAACGGAAGTGGTGAGGTCAGCCACTTCATCGCCATAAAGCAGGACATTACTGATCGGGTGGAAGCTGAAGAACAACTTCAACTCCAGATGCAGCGCCTGGCCGCCTTGCGGAGCGTTGACATGGCTATCACCGCCAGTGTGGACCTGCGCGTCACCCTCAACATCCTGCTGTCTGAGGTTACTGCCCAACTGGGGGTGGATGCGGCTGACATCCTGCTGCTCAATGTGCACACCCACACTCTGGAGTATGCCGCCGGGGTTGGTTTCTATACGGACGCCCTCCGACACACCCGGCTGCGACTGGGCGATGGTCATGCTGGACGCGCGGCCCTCGAACGTCGCCGCGTGGAGATACCCGATCTCGCCGAGGAAGCAGGCGACCTCACGCGCGCCCTGCGGATGGCCGGCGAGTCCTTCACCGCCTACTACGGCGTGCCGCTGGTCGCCAAAGGCCGCGTGTTGGGCGTTATGGAGATATTCCATCGCGCTCCACTCGACCCCGACGCCGACTGGTTGAACTTCCTCGAAACGCTGGCGACCCAAGCAGCCCTTGCCATTGACAATGTCACGTTGTTCAACAACCTGCAACGTTCCAACGTTGATCTGAGGCTTGCCTACGACACGACCCTGGAGGGTTGGGCTCGCGCCCTGGAGTTGCGCGATCAAGAGACCGAGGGCCACGCCCGGCGGGTAACCGACTTGACCCTGCGCCTGGCGCGCGCCATGGGGATGAGAGACGAAGAACTGGTCCACGTGCGTCGGGGTGTCTTGCTGCATGACATCGGCAAGATGGGCATCCCCGACAGCATCTTGCTGAAGACGGGCGAACTCAACGACGACGAATGGGAGGTCATGCGCCAGCACCCGGTCCATGCTTATAACCTGCTGCTCCCCATCCCGTTCCTGCGCCCGGCACTGGACATCCCCTACTGCCATCATGAAAAGTGGGATGGCACGGGTTATCCGCGCCGGCTGAAGGGGGATCGAATACCGCTTTCAGCGCGCATCTTCGCTGTGGTGGATGTGTGGGACGCTGTGCGCTCCGACCGACCCTATCGCAAGGCCTGGACCGACGAGCGGGCTCGGGAACACATCCGCGAGCAAGCCGGCAAGCAGTTTGACCCGCAGGTGGTGGAGAAGTTCCTGGAGCTGCTGGAAGAGAAATGAGGCCAATTAAAGTCGAGGTAGATGCTCCGTGTCAGCCATGAAACGTTTTCCACAACTGGCAATCGGGGGTGCTGCAGCAGTGTTTGGCGTTGCCGGCCTTCTCGCGTGGCTGGCCGGCCAAGAATTGACCAAACGCCCCGCGCCCGACGCCTATGCGAATCCAACGCAATTCGGCTTGTCGTATGAACCTGTCGTTTTCTCCAGTCGCGATGGAGTGACGCTGCGCGGTTGGTTCATCCCGGCCGGGGAAAGCCGGAGCACGGTCATTATCTGTCCGGGCCATTCGGGTAGTATGCACTCTGACCTCAAGGATGCACCGTGGTTCCACGAGGCCGGCTACAACCTGTTTATGTTCGACTGGCGCGGGCGTGGATTAAGCGATGGCGCCGTCACCTCCCTGGGTATCTTGGAGCGGCGTGATCTGCTGGGCGCCATAGATTTCCTGAGCGAGCGGGATATCGAGCGGGTGGGACTGATGGGCTTTTCCATGGGCGGCGCTGTAGCCATGGCTACATCACCGATGACTGAGGCTGTCGCGGTCGTCGTCTCCGACGGCGGGTTCTCGCGGGTGCAGGATGTCGTCGCCGGCGGACTGGTCCGGCAGCGTGGGATGCCGCCGGCCATCGCCAGGTTGGCCAGCCGGCCCATTATCTGGGCGGCCAGTCTGCAATTGGGCGTAGACATCACACTGATCGATCCGATCCGCTGGGCAGACTTCTTCCGCGCACCGCTGTTGATGATCCACGGCCAGCGCGACCCCTTCGTGTCGCCGTGGGCTGCTTATCAGTTGTACCATGCGGCGCGGGAGCCCAAGGAGCTGTGGATGGTGCCAGAGGCCGGCCATCGGGACATTCAACAGTTGCGGCAGCGAGAGTATAGGGAGAGGGTGCTCGGCTTCTTCACTCGTTGGCTGGACGGTTCGGTGGCTACGCCAGGCTGAGACGCGACCAGGCGAATGGCATCGGACTGCAAAGGCGTTTCCAGGAAAATAGTTGCCCCACTTCGCTCGGCGATAACCAAGTGGCGCAACTACTCACCCCTACGCAGGCCCGCCGTGAGTTCCGGTTGGCGCGTTCGCGCCACCCTCCACTTACGGCTACCAACTTCGCCACTCCCTCTGGGAGTTCACCCCAGGTGAGCTCGAAGAGCGGCGAAAGCGGTAGCCAGGAGTTGCGCTGTCGCTCCATTCCTGGCGGAGGCTGTCAGGATCAGTCATCTTGTGCTACACAAGGCGATCCACAAATATCTTGCCGATATCACAACCCAGGGAACCATCCCTGTCATCCACAACCTACGGGAGGGTGAGTAGTACCAAGTGGCGCATGGCGGACGCCCCGATCAGAGGAAGTCATTCACAGTCGTCAGACTCAGTAGATCCAATTTTGCTCTAGCTGGACCACAGTCCAGCGGCCAAAACGCGGACTGTGGTCCGCTTGGAGCTTGAAATTTGGATCTACTGAGACTGGGCAGTGGGCCGGCGCCCTCGCAGCGCTCACCCCAGTGGCCGGCCACCTGCATCACATCCAGGACATCCACTTTCCCGTCGTCGTTGCGATCGGCGTAACTGGGCGGTGGAGTCTGGTTCCAGGCCCCGGCTACGGATTGGATATCGACGACATTGATCTCCCCATCGCCGTTCACATCCTCCTTGGGGGGGCAGTGCATATACTCGTAGGCGCCGATGTCCGGTTCGGTGTCGCGCAGGCGACCCTCGAAATCGACGTGAGGTGCGCCGGCAGTGGTGCCAGCGTCGATGGCCGGGCTGCCGGCAGCGAGCGACATGCCGTAGGCATTGCCTGATAGAGGTCCGGAGAGCTTCGGATCTGCCTGGATGTCGTAAGAACCTGCCACATACAGGCTCTGCTTCACGTGGTGGAATATGCTGTAGTCCGAATCAAAGCTCAGGCCTGGACAGTTCTCGTAGTAGAACAGGAACGTGACGTCTTGAGGATCAAAGAAGTCTGTGTCACCCAGGAAGATGTTGTTCCGCCCGGTGAGCGTTTCAGAGCCGCTACACTGGTAGCCTTCGCGTGGGCCGGCGCTCACCAGGCCATCTCCATGTCCGTATAGCGTGGAATTGACGACGGACACCTGCTCGCCGCCGGTGAATGTCACCTCAAGCGTGTTCCCCAAAGCGCGACAAGGGTCGACGTTGTAGGTGAAGGGTTGCCCTTCGAAGAAGGCGCAATTGCCCACCAGCACGCTGTTGGTGATTGCCGTCTGGCCTGTTACCTTGATCTGATTGCCGGCGTTCCCCTCGCTGCGAACCCGATCTATGGTGATGCTGCCACCGAGGGAATGGTACAACAGGTCCAGGCCATCAGAGGTATTGTGCAGGATGCGGCTATCCTCGATGATCCAGTCGCCCCCGGTGGCGCCGGTGCCGACCCCGTCGCCATAGCCGCCGGCGGTCTGGGCCCAGCAGCCCGTCGGTTCACCGCCGGGGTAGGTCTCGCCGCAGCCATTCCACTCGACGGTCCACCGCCGGAAGGTCAGCGTGCCGGCGTTGGAGTCCCCGCCGTCGATGTCCCCATCCCAGCCGGCCCAGCCGTTGCTGGCGATGCGCACATCCTCCACCGTCCAGTCAGTGAGCCGGCCAGCATTGACCCCGGTATCTGCCAGGCCGTGGATGTCGAGATCGTGCAGGTAGACGTTGACCGAGTCTTCGGCGTAAAGACCGACGACCGCCCAATCTCCGTAGGGGTAGGTATCGCGCTTGCACGCCAGGCCGCCCGTGTGGAATTCGACGCAACTGGAGTGGTCGGTGATCTCCAGCCAGCCTATTTCGACGTTGCTGGAATCGGTGAGGTTGAGGATGTAGTATGCTCTCTCAGTTCCCCACAGTTCTGGCGGATCGGGGCTGCCGGTGTCCCATCCGGCCCCCAGGATGTGGGTGGGGTGGGCCGGGTCGGGACCGCTGGGAATCGTCGGCATGTAGCATCCCCAAGGGTAGTCCGAGTCGCAGTTTTCTGCACCGGGCGCGCCGTAGCCCATCCGGTAGCTGCCAGCCCCGATGATCAGCGTGTCACCGCCGGCGATGCGGGGTGTGCCGTCCGGCGGGAGCGCGCGGAACGGATGGTCCCAGGCGCAGGGTTGAGCCGTCCCGCTGCCGGGGTATGGCGCGTTCACCAGACCTGTGCACTGCGAAGGCGATCCGCCGTCAGGGCGCACGTAGTAGGTCGTTCCAGAGTTGGCAGTGCCAGCAGTGTAGGTCCCCGCAAACAGCAGACCAAGACAAATGAACGCCAGACAGCCAGTGATAAACCAGTGTGAAGACCTCATCGTCATCTCATCCCACCTCTGCATCAGCGCATCACGCCCCCCTGCTCCCTTGCTCCTCCGCCCCCCCCTCCTCAATCCGGTGGCCAGTCCTGCCGCCACGATCTGGCAAGCAGTGGCAGGTAGTATGTGCACCCGGTCGTCTTTGCAGCGAACATCATGTCTATCACGTCCACCAGCCCATTTCCGTTGGCGTCCGACAGGCAGGCGCCGGCGGGGGCCGGCATATTGGACGGACGCACCGTGTTCTGCTGCCAGTGCGCAATGATGACGTCCATCAGGTCGCTTGATGTCACATCGGCATGGTTGTTGGGGTCGGGACCGTGCCGGAAGTTGAAGGCATCTTCGCCCTGGGTCCACGGTTCCCACGCCGGGTCCCACACCCACAGCGCATAATTTACGCCGCGCTGCTCGAATAGATCCATCTCATCATCCATGAAATCGGCTGCGCCCGGCTCCCAACGCATCAGGCCGAACTCGTTCACTGCTACGGGCACGCCGTGGGTGGTCGTGTAGGTACCGATCGGCGAGAGCAGGTTGTCTAACCATGTCTGGTTGAATTGATCATCGACGCCGTCCCAGTCGGTGTCGAACACGCCCGGATACGTGTTCGGGAGCGGCGGTTCCTGATGGGTGTAGACAAATGGCTCGTACTGATGCACCGTGTAGACCGTGTGCGGATCGCCGGTGGGCTGGACGTAGGGCAGCCAATCGACCGCGCTGTACCCGTTTCCGCCGATAAGGATGGGCGTGTCGGTGTCCACCTGGCGGATGGCAGTGGTGATGCGGGGGTAGAGCTGGTTCCAGTCGTACAACGTGCCGCCGTACTGGTTGTAGAACTCTGCCGGGTCCCAGATGTCCAACAGATCGTTGATGGCGTCGCTGCCCACTTCGTTGGAGTTGGGTTCCACCATCAGGTCGTAGCCGGCCACGATGGGGTTGTCGCGATACCGTTCGGCGGTGTAGCGCCACATCTCCACCAAGGCATTCTGCGCTGCCTGGTCCTGCCACATCGAATCGTTGAGGTAGCTGGCATCAAACCAATCGCCAACCTCATCCCAGTAGAAAGTGAACTCGCTGCGACCCGGGCCAGTGCGGAAAGAGATCACGGCGAACATGTCGGCCTGGGCGATCATGCCGAGCAGGTTGTCCAGGTTGTTCTGGGCATCCTGGTTCACCATGTAGGGCGGGGTCTCGGTGAACAGGCCCGGATGAGAAATATTGACATAATTTGCACCCAGTGCGGCCAACCTGTCAAAGTCTGATTGCACGTAGGGTGGACCGATGGGGCCTGGCCCCAGGAAATCCGGGCCGTCCAGCTCGGGGTAGACGCGGCGCTGCCAGATGTTCGCGCCGCGCAGGTGCGTGCCGTCGGTCCATAGTGACCACTTGTCGGTTGGCACAGTCGCCGTGGCGGTGGGCGTGGCTGTCGGTGTGGGTGTAGCGGTGGCCGTCGGATTGGGCGGCGAACTCGCTCCCCGAATCACCACGGCGGCCGCCG
>JBHHXF010000063.1:0-11545 GCA_046756905.1 Anaerolineae bacterium
TCCAATCCCCAATCTCCAATCTCCACCTTCCTCCGCGATCGGCGCGGCGCGACGGTGGCTACGTACGCCGTTGTGTTGCCGCTTTTCTTCCTGGTCATCTTCGGCTCGGCGACGCTGTGGCGGGTTATCTCCATCAAGCAGTCGGTAGATGTGGTCACCTATGAGGCGGCGCGATACCTCTCGCGGGAAGGCCGGCGCATTGCTGCGCGCGCACTGCCGTACTACGACGCCGAAGGGTGGCGGCGAATTGCTCTCGATGAGATCGATCCCTGGATCCAGGAGCAGGTTCGTCGGAACCCATTCGTAGATGCCGGCGATGTCATTGAAGTGGACGTCGATCCCCCCGTCGATGTAGACTGCAACCCCTGGGGCGCCGTCGTCACAAACGACAGCCGTGCCCCGGAGAACATCGGGTTCACGGTGAGAACAAAGGTCACCCTCGCATCACCGATTCAGGTGCCTTTCATGGAGCCATTTGTGTTCTCGCTGCAGGAAAGCCATCGCGAGATGGTAGAATGCCCTCGATTCCGAGGAAACCCACCCGATGAGGGGGAGATCTTCTTGCCGCGAGGACGCCGCTGATCTCCAACCGATCTACACACCTCCCACTCGTTTATATTTCTCCACCCCACCTTGACCGATCTGGCCTTTTAGTGTATCCTTTGGCGTCGGAAAAAGGGCAGGAGGACGCGCTTCGCGGCGCCTGCGGAATCAAGGAGGCAATTTGGTGAGTCAAGAGGTAGTAGTAGAGAAAGAAACACCGATCGTCGTTGAGGCAGACACGGGCCGCGAGGCGACGGATGCCGGCGTCGTAGAGACAGCCAGCATCGAGATCGAAGAAGCCAGCAATGTGGAGGGTGCCGAAGCGACGGACGAACTCGAAGCATGGGAAGAGCCGGGAGCTGCGCCGGCTGTTGAGATAGACGACGCTGTCTCGGAATCCGCGGCGGCGCTACCAGCCGAGGTAGCGACATCGGCCGAGGAAGAAGCAGTAACTGAAGACAGCACCCCGGTTGAGGCGACGACCGAAGGACCCGCAGTGGTGGAGCCTAAAGCCGAAAAGGAGCCGGCAGCCGAGGCGGTGGTCGCCGAACAGGAACCTGCAACAGAAGAAAAAGCGCCTGAGCCGAAAACTGCGCTGAATGAACTCCAGGCCGGCGCCGAGATCGCAGGACGTGTCGTGGGAATCGCCGATTTCGGGGCCTTCGTAGACATCGGGGCTGCAACGGACGGCTTGATCCACATTTCCGAACTGAGCGATGGCCGTGTGAAAAAGGTATCTGACGTCGTTTCTGTGGGACAACAGGTCAGCGTGTGGATCAAAGATGTTGATGTCGATCAGGAGCGGATCAGTCTCAGCATGAGACCCAAGCCCAAATACCGCCTGCGAGATCTCAAGCCTGGCATGGTCGTAGAAGGCACGGTAACAGGTGTTCGAGATTATGGCGTATTTGTTGACATTGGCTCTGAGACGGAGGGCCTGGTTCACGTGTCCGAGATGGCTGAGGGCTATGTGAGCAAGCCGTCGGAAATGGTTTCAAGCGGCGACGACGTCGAGGTTCGCATTAAAAAGATCGATCGCCGGCGCCGGCGAATCAGCCTGAGCATGAAAGGATTTAGCGCTCCGGCCCACCAGCAGGCACAGGAACCGGAGGAAGAGTCGCCAACTTCGATGGAGTTGGCCATGCGGCGGGCACTGGGCGTGCTTGAGGAGCAAGTCGAAGAAACAGTCACCGAGCGGATTGACGTGGAAGAAGCCAGTCGAGATGAGTTGGGTGATGTTTTCGCCCGCATGCTCCGCGACTATAGTGTAGACACAGAAAACGAGTGAGCATCATTGCCTGGATTACGGCAGCCTTTGGCGCGCTGGTCGTCGGTGTGGCCGTGAGCTCGGTCCTTGACGAACTCCTCAGCCGTGTGACTCACCTCCAGCCCCGCCGCTGGTCGCTACAAGCCATTCTGCGGGGCGTCGCCACCCTAGTTTTAGCCGCTGCTGCGATGGCCTTGTGGGGGTGGCTATGGCTGCGGTACGTAGCCGGCTAACCTCGAAATACAAGATCCCGAATCACACATCTGTTTCTTGCCGGCTGGCATGACTGGGTGGGCGTCGCCTCCAGCGTCAGCCCGCGCGCCCGCAACATCTCATCAACACGACATGTCGGCAACCCCATGACATTTGCCGGACAGCCGACCAGGCGCGCAACGGGCATAAATGTCGAGTGCTGAATAGCGTAGGCGCCGGCTTTGTCCATGGGATCGCCGCCGGCCACATAGGCGGCGATCTCCGCATCGCTGTAATCCCGCATCCACACTTCGCTCCAAACAACCACTGTGTCCGCAACGCCGGCCCCGGTATCTTGCACGGTAAGGCCGGTCAACACCCGGTGCGAGCGCCGGCGCAGGCGACGCAGAATCGCGCCGGCCTCGGCCTCATTCGCCGGCTTCCCCAGAACCTCATCATCCAGGACCACCAAAGTATCCGCAGCTACAACGACGCCCTCGACACGGTCGGCCACGACCGATGCCTTGGCGCGGGAGAGACGAGCAGCCGTCTGTTCGGGAGCCTCACCTGGTAGTGGAACCTCGTCAACATCGGCTGTGTGCACAACGAAGGGAACGCCCAACACCTTAAGAAGTTGGTGCCGGCGCGGCGATGCCGATGCAAGGACGACAGGCGGACGTGACACATAAACATTCATAACAGATGATTTGCTTGGTGGAGGGTGGTGGTCAGGATACCTTGCACAACGAGAACGCGGGGCGGGCGAAAACCCCAATCTCAAATATGAAATCTGAAATCAAGTCGGGTGGGAGGACAGGACACCGGTTGTACGTCCGCCGTCCCGCCCTCCCTGCTCACCCTTCTCCTCCTCTGAGAGGCGGGGACGGAGTGGCAAGCACCCCGTCCCCCGTCGAGTGGGGATGAACCAAACGAGTTGTGCCTCTCCAGCGGATAGGCACAGTACGTCAACGAAGGGCGCCTATACCCTAGGCCTCGGCACGCATCTCCCTCGCTGCTGGCTTTTTCAGCAGGTATATGAGGATGACCGAGATGGCAGCCAGCACGCCCGAGATGTAGAAGGCATTGGTGTATGCCCCGGTGGCCGCGTACACGCGGGCACCGATTCGGCCGGCGGCGACGCCGGCAAAGCCCCACGAAGTGAAGATCAGGCCGTAGTTGGCCCCCACGTTCTTGGTGCCGAAGAAGTCAGCCACGGTTGACGGGAAGAGGGCGAAGTTAGAGCCGTACGTGAAGTAGATCACGCCCACCGCCAGGATGAGCCCGATGGTCGTGCCGGCACTGAGCGGCGTGATGAACATGAGCAAGGTGGTGGCTCCGAAGAGGGTCACCATTGCGCCTCGCCGTCCTATCCGGTCCGACAACCAACCGCCGCCAATCCGTCCGGCGCCGTTGAAGAGCGCCGCCAAGCCGACGACCCCGGCCGCCGCCGCGGCCGTCATACCTCTCTCTTGTGCGAAGGGCGAGAGGAAACCGATCACCATGAGACCCGCCGTGGCGTGGCAGAGGAACGCCAACCACAGCATGATCCCCTGCGGCATCCTGAGGATCTCGCCTGGCTCGAAGTCGACTTGAGCCTCTGCCCCTGTATCCGTCTTTGCCGCCACAGGTGGCGTGTAGCCCTCGGGCAACCAGCCGGCCGGCGGGTTGCGGAGAAACTGAGCGCCGGCAACCACGATGATGATGAAGGCGATGCCCAGGTAGCGGAAGGTGGCCACAACACCAATGGCCTCGACCATCCGCTGCGCCAACGGGCCAAGGAAGAAGGTGGACAAACCGAACCCGGCCACCGCAACCCCCGTCATCAACCCGCGCATGTCGGGGAACCACTTGATCAGCGTAGCGATAGGCGTCACATAGCTCATGGCGATGCCCGCCCCTACAACTACGCCGTAGGTCAGGATCAGCCACCACAGAGTTGTGGTGAAGCTGGCGAGGATGAAACCAACGCCCATGACCACGCCGCCGATCATGCACACCGTGCGTGGACCAAGGCGGTCCTGCAGGCGTCCAGCGTAGGCCATGACCAAACCGAAGGTGAGAATGTCGATGGAGTAGGCCCACACGACGTCCGAGCGGTCCCAACCGTATTGTTTCGAGAGCGGAATCAGGAACACGCTCCAGGCGTAGATGACACCCAGGATGAGCTGCACCATCAACGCACCGACTGGGACCAACCAGCGATTCATGACTCTCTCTTGAGCCATTTGGGATTACCTCCTTATGATCGATCGTATGTAGAAGGAAAAGAACGCTCGATAAGGCCGGCACGGTGGATGTACCACCACTTACTCTCTAGCTCACTGGCATCCCTCCTTTCGATTGCAGATTGCAGATTTCGGATTGTAGATTGGGCGCTCTGACCGTTGTGCTAGGTCTCCAGACCACGCGCCTTCAATCTGTAACCTGCAACTAATCACCTAATCCATTGGCGCGTGTTGGGTTATGGCTATCCACGGTAGACAGATCGGCTGTGTTTCTGACGAGAATTCGAACTCCTGCGGGATGAATACCCCGAACGGGCACCGATCGCACCATTCCCCCGCCTCGCCACAAGTATTGCTCAGTTCAGCCCGCGACGCGTAAGACCCTACGTAGCGGTACAGGTCCCCAAGCAAGGCTCGGACCTCTGCCTCCCCCGGTTCTTCCTGCACTTCGATTCGCTCGCGCATCAATTTCGACAACTGGACCAGGAGTTCAGGCAACACCTTTGCATTGCGCTGGAGGCGTTCCATGAAGTCCGCCGTCTGGCCTCCCCGGCGATTATTCATCGAGCGGCTACCACCTCATCGGTGGAGCCTGGCGCAAGCTTCTGTGCAAAGGCTTCGATCTCCAGCGCCTCCTCCATCCGCCCCAGGCCTAGCAAGGCAAACCCCATGCCAATCTGGGCGTCCTCAAGATCGGGTTCCAATTGGAGGGACTCGCCGAATAGGGTTAGCGCCGCTTCGAACCGCCCCAGTTCCGTCAGAGCCAGCCCCTTGCTGACCTTTGCGCCGACGCTATTGGGGCGCACATCCAACGCTCCATCGTAGTAGTGCACAGCATCTTCCAGCCGGCCATAGTCGGCCAGGGCTGCGCCAGTTCGCACACATGCCGTGTACTCACTTGAATTCCGGCGAACTGTCTCAAAGAAGGCCGTTTCGATGTGCTGCCACCCGCCGTGAAAGACTGGCGCGAAGTGACCGGGCAAGAGCCGCTCGACTCGATACCCCATCAACTTGCGGAGAGAGTCAATCAACTGGTCCCAATCCCCGGTCTGGGCGTCAGGCTCACCGAGGCGAGTCAACTCGGCCGTGGGTGGGAACACCAGATCCTGGGAGAAAAGGGTCTGGCTGTCTCGATGGTACAGGCAAATGCCGCCAGGCGTATGCCCTGGCGTGTAGACAACCTCCAGGTTGTAGTCGCCGACCTCCAGTACTTCACCGTCGCGAAGTGGTAGCAGCTTGTCCAGAGTGCCGAGTTGTCGCGCGATCTCCGGGAGGCTCACGTCTCCCAAGAAAGTGTGTGCGAACGCTTCTTGATGCATGTAGACGTTGGCATTACAGTACAACAGGAGCCGGCCCAGGGCGCCAACGTGATCGTAGTGCGGGTGGGTCAGGATAATCCGCTCGACCCGGCCCACCCCGTCCGGGTACTGGGCATCCAGTTCGTGGATGATGTCAGATGTATTGCCGGCATCGATCAACGTCCGACCTTCATCCATGGTGTATACGTTGGACGTGTGACGCTCAATACTGGGTGATAGCCAGATCCCCTCGAGTTGGGGGTCTTGGCTTCCAAGATGAATCATGCGCTCGCTTACTCGGGCAGTTCGCCAGGTATGTCCGCTGTTGCGGCTGGTGGCAAGCTGTCATCGTAAGCCAAGAGATTATCCAGCACCTCATTGATCCCCAGCACGCGCTCCAGGCCCTTGTCCATGCGGGGAAAGACCTCAGCCGGGTACGCGGCGCTAGCTGTTTCGTAGCACACCAAGCCGGGCACGCCGCGCCCAAAGTCATCTTCCAGCGCACCCTTGGCGCCGAACACTGGCCGCATGGCTACGCTAGGCCCAACCGTGGCGCGGTGGTAGTGAGGGAACAGGTCCTCGATCTCGTTAACATCGAAAACCTCGACCGTTACCCCTTTTCCGCTGAGTTCCTCCAACTGACTCAAGGCTTTCTTGTTATCGGCGTGATATCGTGCCTCCGGCTCATCCGTTGGGCTGTAGTAGAACCGCACAAGCTCGAACTTCATATTGTTCTCCTTTCCTTGTTTGTGTCCTCCTGGTCAGGTTCACCTGTTTCGAGGTATTGCATGATCTTCCGCCGCTGCTCGCGTTCCCACTCCAGGACGTCGCTACCAACTACCTCGCTCAGGATGGCTAGCTCGTGGTCCACGCGTTCCCGGGACGGGTAATCGAAATAGTCGACACCCGTCTCGCGGTTAATACATACCATCCCCATGTTAGACAGGGAACCCGAGGCGATCCCGAAGGTGATTTCAACCTGGTTTTTCTCTTCGTTCAGATAGATGCCGTTGAAGGACTGGAAGATGTAGTCATACTCCACCTCACAGACGATGTCCCACGCTCTTTCCAGCCAGCCTTTGATCTCGCTCTGGCTAAAACGTGGATCAGCATAAATGAGAGGGTAGTCCTCGTATATTGACAATACACGACCTTTCAATGATTACTGGCGGATCAAGGGGGCACCGGCAATGGAAACCGATGCCCCCCAGTCTCCATGTTCGAAGCGCGTGGCGCCGACTACTCGAAGCCGTTGGCCTTCAGAAAGGCCCGCGTCGCCGCTTCTTTCTCATCCATCTCCGCCCGGTGCTCTTCACACGACTTCTCGTGCATGAAGGCGCCCGCGCCAACGTACTCCTTGAAGATGGCGATGGTATAGGGGTACTCCGTGTGCTCGCAGTAGCCCCAGCAGTGCTCCATAATCTGCGGCGCCAGCGCGGGCGCGAAATGGGTGCAAACCTGCTGTACTTCTTCCACGGAGTTGTAGACCTTGTCACCGACATTGAATGCCATGGATGTGATTCTCCTTTCTGCACCGAATCTCTCAATTGACACGGTGGGTTGTCGTCAGTCAACGAGCCTGCCAGCGGGAAGATAGGCTGGGCCGGCCCCCATCAGCTAGGACCTGACCCGCCCGAGGCCCTTGGCCTCATAGATCTTCTCCCACATGCTGCCGACCAACTCTTCCGGCGTTAGGGGCCGGCCGGCCATGAGATTGCCACGGGCGTTCTCCTCGCGGGGAATCGGCGAGCCCACGTAGTCCGCCCGGGCCAACACCGGTGGTGCTACCTTGCCTGCCTCCTCGATGCCCTGATAGTCCACGGTCTCGGCAAAGCCGGGCAACTCGTACGTCTCGGCGTCGGCTCCGGTCACCTCAGTGGGGCCGTCCAACAACTGGCCATTGTCCTTCTTAACGTAGTACACCGTGTCACAGCCGGCGCACTTGTAATTCCCATCATAGTCCCAGAAAGAGTACGGATCCAAGTAGTTCCGGATGTCGCACTTGGAGCATACGATGATCGCCATGTATATCCTCCTCGTAGTTATACATCATCAGAGGGACGTTATCCTCAATCCAACGGCGTCCCTCGGCGTGTGATCTAGATGATTTGCCGCTCCTCCATATCCCGGACCTGACCCATGGTGTAGCCCAGGATCTCCTGGTAGATGAACTCGTTGTCGGCGCCCACGGGCTTCATGGACCACCGGATTCGGCGCGGCGTGTCGGACATCATCGCCAGCGGACCTTGGTGGCACAGTTCCCCGAAGTAGGGGTCGTCGATCCAGAGGATCTCGCCGCGCTCCAGGTAGTGCGGATGATTGGCCACTTCCTTGGAGCTCCACACGGGCTGGCTGTTGATACCATTCTCCTCAGTGAGGATCTGGTACACTTCCTCTTTGGAGTAGTCGGCCGCCCACTTCTCGATCTCGGGATAGAGGGCTTCCTGGACCTCGGCTTCAATGCGGTCGTCGTGCGTGGCATACTGCTCTGCCAGATCGGGCCGGCCCATGACGCCGCACAGCTTCTTGAAGTCTTCGTCGGTGTAGGCGCTGATCAGGATGTAGCCCACCTCCTGCTCCAGCGGAATGTCGGAGTCGGGGTAGGAGGACTTGCCGCACTGGACGATACCGTGGACACACAGGTTGCGGTCCCAGTTGCCCCAGCGCTGTGTCACCAAGCCAAAGCGGCCCCACAGTGGCAGCGCCGCTTCCATCTGGCGCGTGACGCCATGTACCTGCGAGTACTCGACGTAGTTGCCCTCACCGGAGACGAACTCCCGCCAGTAGAGGGACGCCAGAGCGGCTGACGAGCCCATCTGTCCGCCCCAGTAGTCAGCCAGCCAGATGGTGTGCTTGGCCGGCGTACCGCCGTACTTCCTCGGGAGACCTGTCATGGAGAAGTTACCACCCTGGGACTGCCCCAGGATGTCGTACGAGGCGCGCTTGCGGCCCGGTCCCCAGCCCCCGAATCCACCCATCCAGGTCTGGACGAGCCGTGGGTTGACCGTCTGGGCAGCATCGTACCCGAAGCCCCAGCGAGCGAACGTGCCGGGGCGGAAGTTCCACAGCATCATGTCGGCTTTGCGCATCAGGCTGTGCATCACTTCCTTGCCTTCGGGCTTGCGCAAGTCCAGACTGATGAAATACTCGTTGGGATTGGCGCCCATGAACCCCATACCGGTGCCCCGGTCCGGTACCCAACGGGACACGGGATACAGGTATGGCTCGTTGTACGGTGTGGTGTGGCGCATCGGCTCACCCAGGCGCGGCATCTCGATCTTGATGGTCATGGCGCCCAGTTCGGCCAGGTAGCTGGCGGACGCCGGCCCCAGAATGTACTGCGTCGGGGACAGGGCGATGTAGCCCTTGAGCGCCTCCGGCTTCGAGGCTGCCGCCTTGGGGTCGAACACCGTACGACAGTATTCTTCAAAGGACATTTTGTCCAGATCTTCAGGCTTGTATTCTACGACCTCCCTCAACATGGAGGACCTCCTTCTTCTCAGCTTTTACTCGGTGATTTACGGACGCGAGAACGCTAGCACCTTAGTCGAAACCGCTTGTCGAACGACTGAAGTCGTTACTACGGGCTTCTCAACGGGCACTAGATGATGTTGGCGGCCTTCAGGTTCCGCAGTTCCTCGGCGGTGAGGCCCACCAGCCGTTTGTATACGTCCTCGTTATCGTAGCCGGCCGGGCGACCCATCATCTTCACCCGCGCCGGGGTCTTGGCCATCTGGTTCGGAGGTGTGCCAAACAGCACCTGGCCGTAGTGCTGGGTCTCATTCGCCATCAGGTGCCCCCGATACTTGAAGTGGGAGTACTCGGCCACCTCATCAATGAACAACACACCACCGGATGCGACTTCCTCTTCCAGCAGCGCGTCCTCGGCCTCCTGGCGGCTCTTGTCCTTGCCCCACTCCGACAGGGCGGTGTAGGTCTTGACCTGCATGTAGTGCCCCAGGCGATCTGTCACCAGGCGCAGACCGGGGTCTTCGACGATGAGTTGTTCCAGATCCGGGCGGTCTTTGGCCACGGTCTTCCAGATGCGGTACCACAGCCGGTCGTGGCCGCCGCCCACCATCAGGAAGCCGTCGCTCACCGGGTTCACGGCGTAGATGTTGATGGCCAGGTCCCAGTTGCCGTAGCGCGGCCGGATGCTGCCGTCGAAGCCGTACCACAGCCAGTTGTAATCGATGATGCGGATGTTGCCGTTGGCGGCCGTGTTCTCAATGAACTGGCCCTCGCCGGAGGTCTGGTCGCGGTAGATCAACGCTGCCAGGGCACTGTGGACAGCACCCGTGGCGCACACGTGATCCAGGAACCACAGACCCGAGCGCGTGGGCCGGCCACCGAAAGCTTCCGGTGCACCCGTGCCGTGAGTGAAACCGCTGGCGCACTGTCCCGTCGGCTCCAACTCGCCGGGGCGGTCCTTGGCGGGACCCCACTGGCCGCGCTGGCCCAGCCACACGTAGACCAGTCGCGGGTTGATCTTGGAGAGTTGGCGGTAGCCAATGCCCCACTCGTCGAACTGGCCTGGCGGGTAGTTCTCTACCAGGACGTCGGCCTGGCGAGCCAGACGGCGCAAGATCTCCCGCCCTTCCTCCGTCTCCAGGTTCAGGGTGACGGACAGCTTGTTGCGGCACTCGTGCAGAAACTGTGGGCCGCAGGGCTCACCCGTCTCACTGTCGAAGAAATAGTGGCGCCGGCGACCAAAGGGCACGTATCGGCGAGACGGATCGCCGCCGATGGGCTCCACCATGATCGTGTCGGCCCCCATCTCCGCGAACATCGACGAGAACCAGTGGGTGGCCATGTTGTTGATACCACAATCCAGGACCCGGAGCCGGCTCAGCGCATCATATTTCGAGTCCTCGTCGCGCCAGTGGAGATGGTCTTCCAGAAACCTGGACCACTCCACCTCAGCCTCGGGTGACCCGGCATAGACTTCATCGAAGCTAGGTATAGGACTCAGCGGCCACAACAGTCCTTCTGTTTCCTGCTGTATGTCCTCAAGTGTTCGTTCTGCCATGCTTCCTCCTCGATATTTCAGCTTGATAGTTACAGAAGATAGTGATAACTGCTCAGGTATGCTAAGCAGCCATTCAGCCATCTCGGCTCACTGATGAGAATTGCCAGATTAGTTGGCGGTCCATCACCTCCCTTCCTAATGACTTATGCTGGAATCCAGTCTATGTGGTAACATCTGGGCTTGGCGTATTCAGTTAGGTTCTGTGGACGTGGCTCTAATCGGCAAAAGACCGACGGCTTCAGAGATTCCTCAGACTGAAGACGTCTCCATACCCCACTCATTCTCGCCAGCCTCAGCCACAATCTGGGTCAGGGTGAGTCGTGATGTGAAAGACAGGGCTATTATCGTTTCTCAAGACAGGGGTCCGGGTCCCGCCGGCATGATTTGCCGGCCGGGGCACGGACGGGCTGGTTGACAGCATATCGCAGTGGTAATGCAACTGGGGCGCGTATGGGAACTGTATATGGTTGAGGAGGGGATCAGAGTACATTGGATTACTGTACATGAGAGCTGATTGGACTATTGAGTCTCCTTCACGCACCCCACCGGTATTCATCCCGCGTCACAATCACGCCGCTCCAGAGAGCTATCAAACCAAGGCCAATCTTGCTGCGAGCGATCCATATTGAATTCCAGTCGTGTCTTGACTCCGTCGATTCTCTACTGAGGGAAACAGGGTAGCTCTGATGCAATGTGGTGTGCTTTTGCCTCGTATGGAGCGCCCCCGTTGATCTTTTAGCTAGGGAAGAAGTTGAATTGCTTAAGCTGTGAAGTGCTCTTCTTTAGAGGTGCGGGCCTATTATATCAAAATAACGTTTGTTTGTCAAGGACAATTTTCCCCGCACGATTCTCCGGCGCTCTGCAAGCCCCGCGTCGAACATAACCGACTCTATCATGGTCAGCATTTGGGCATGCCTACTCCTGCCCCGCTAAAAATCCAGGATACGCTCCATGCGGCAATGATACCGGTTTTTGACCCTTTTTTGATCGC
>JBHHXF010000064.1:0-11530 GCA_046756905.1 Anaerolineae bacterium
ACTATCTCACGGTCGATAAGGGATAAAGAGGATAATGACCCCCCATATCGCGCTAACGCTCACCATCATCGCCGCTGCAGTGGTGCTCTTCGCCACTGAAAAACTACGTGTAGACGTGATCGCCCTATTGGTTCTGCTGACTCTGGCTCTGACAGGTCTGGTCGGCCCGGAAGAGGTGTTCCAGGGCTTTGCCAGTCCGGCCGTGATCACTGTATGGGCGGTGTACATCGTGTCTGGTGCGCTGTTCAAGACGGGTGTGGCGGACATGCTGGGCGAACGCATAATCCGGCTGGCCGGCAGCAGCGAGCTGAGGCTCATCGTAGTGATCATGCTGACCTGCGGTACTATGTCGGCCTTCATGAACAACATCGGTGCCACGGCGGTGCTGCTGCCGGCCGTGGTCGGCATCTCGCGCCAGAGCAAAGTGCCACTGACACGACTGCTGATTCCCCTGTCTTTCTCGTCTCTCATGGGCGGTAACATGACCCTCATCGGCACGCCCCCCAACGTCCTGGCCACCAGCATCCTGGCCGATCGTGGGCTCCCCACGTTCTCCTTTTTCGACTTCACGCCCATGGGGCTGATCATCTTCGGGACGGGTATACTATACATGGTGCTCCTGGGCCGGCATCTGCTCCCCGTCCGTGAGTCTGCTGAGGAGCGACAGACGGTTCAATTGCGAGAATACGTCAGCGAGATCCGCGTGGTGCCCGACAGCCCGCTGGCCGGCAAAACCCTGGTCGAGTCCCGCCTCGGTGCTGACTTCGACTTGACCGTAATCGCCCTCGTCCACGACGGTAACGTGCGAACGGCCATGAACCGCGACACGCGGATCCGCCCCGACGACCTGTTGATGGTGGAAGGGAGTGTGGAAAACCTCATGCGCGCCCGAGATGCGCTGGGTTTCGTGATTGAGGCGGAACAAACCATGGGGTTGGAGGAGTTGGATCCGGAGACGGTGCATGTCGTAGAGGCCACGCTGGCCCCCCGCTCCCCCATGGTGGGCCGGACTCTGCGCGAGATGCGCTTTCGGGACCGGTACGGGTTTACAGCCCTGGCTATCTGGCGCCACGGCGAGGTCATCACCCAGCGCTTGCGTGACGTACGGCTCCGGTTCGGCGACGCCTTGCTGCTTCAAGGACCGCGCCAGCGGTTGACGGCGCTCCATGAGGGGGACGAGTTTCTGGTGTTAGAGCCGGTGATGCTGGAGCTCCGCCGGCGCAACAAGGCGCTTGTCTCAGTGGGGATTATGGGGCTGATCCTGGCCCTGGTGAGTCTGGCTGATTTCCACATCTCCATGGCCATGGTCATCGGCTCAGTCTTGATGGTCCTGACCGGCTGTCTGACCATGGACGAAGCCTACCAGAGCATCGAGTGGCGCAGCGTGTTCCTCATCGCCGGCATGCTCCCACTGGGCACCGCCATGGACACCACTGGAACTGCGCGCTTTCTGGCAACCCAGATCGTAAACATATTAGGCAGCCTGGGACCCATGGCCATTTTGGCCGGCATCTATATCCTGTCAGCCTTGATCACGGAGCCGATGTCCAATGCGGCCGCCACGGTCCTCATGGTACCTATTGCTATTGATGTCGCTCTGGGGTTGGGCGCCAATCCCCAGTCTTTCGCGCTGGCGACTGTCATCGGGTCTTCCACCAGCTTCCTGACGCCTGTGGGCCACCAGGCCAACGTGCTAGTGTTTGGGCCAGGGGGATACCGCTTCTTCGACTACACACGAGTAGGGGGACTTCTGAACGTTGCGCTCTTCTTGTCGACGATGATCTTCCTGCCTATTCTCTGGCCCCTTTTCCCATGAATCATGCCCTTGTCTCCTATTCCCTTTCGTTTGCCCCGTCCAACCGCAGGTACTCGACACCCGTCAACGCTTCAGACACCTGCCAGAGACGACGGGCGTCGGCTTCGTTGTGGGAGGCTGCATTGGACTGCACCAGGACGGGGTAGCCTCTTGACTCCATGAAACCGCCGGGCCCGAAATAATCGCCGCCTTTGACGTTCGGGTCCGCCGCAGCGCGCAGGGTGGGCAAAGCGCCCATGGCCGCGCTCTGCGCTATCACACCCATCAGCGGCCGCAGCAACTTGAAGAACCAGCGGTCTTCCACGTGGCGGCTCAGGTTGGTGTTGGTGCCACCGGGATGCGCAGCCACGGCCAGCGCACCCACGCCCGCGGCTTCAAAGCGGCGTTGCAGTTCGTGGGTGAAGAGCAGGTTCGCCAGTTTGGAGCGGCCATAAGCACCCTGCAGGGCATAGCCTTCCCCATTCTCAAACATCAGATTGTCAAAATCCATGACGCCGTTGCGATGCCCGACGCTGCTGACATTCACCACCCGTGCGCCGGCTGTGGTCAGGATGCGCTCGCTCAGCAGGACGGTCAGGGCAAAGTGCCCCAGGTGGTTGACGCCGAAATGCTGCTCGAAGCCGTCTTCGGTCTTGCCGTACGGCACCCACATGATGCCGGCGTTGTTGATCAGCAGGTCCAGGCGCTCGAAACGGGCCAGGAAATCGGCGGCGAAGGCGCGCACGCTGCGAAGGCTGCCCAGTTCTAGTGCCATCGGCGTGAGGGCGGCCTCGGGGACTTCCGCCCGGATGCGAGCGGCTGCGTCCTGGGCCTTCTCCAGGGTGCGGCAGGCCAGGATCACGTGGGCGCCCTTGCGGGCCAGCTCCTTGGCCGTCTCGAAACCGATGCCGCTGTTGGCGCCGGTGACGATGGCGGTTTTGCCGCTCAGGTTGGGGATGTCATGGGTGGTCCACTTTTCGCTCATGATTGACTCTCCTTGAGTCCGACTAATTCCAGGCTGACGTGATAGAGTTTCTCGGCAAGCGCTTTGTCGTGCGCCAGCGGGTTGGGCGATTTCATGGGCCAGCCGCCGGCGCGGTCTTCCCGATTGGGATAGAGGATGCTGTTCTGGCTGAAGTATTCGCCGCTGTGGTTGGGGGCGTCATCGTCCAGCAGGCAGTGCAGGGTGGTCTGTGCGCCCTCGAACCAGGACATCGTGCCCAGCAGGCCACTGAAAGGCCGCAGCAAGACGTTTTGCACAAACCGCATGGGGCCTCGGGCCAGATTCGAGCGGATCCAGCCGGGGTGCACCGAAAACGCTGAGACGCCTGTGCCCTCCAGCCGGCGGGCCAGGTCCAGGGCATGCAGCACGTTGGCCAGTTTGGACTGGGCGTAGGCCGCGCCGGCATTGTATTCGCGCTTGTCGAAGTTCAGGTCATCGAAATCAATCTCGCCGTAGATGCCGCGCATGCCGGCGTGCGCCACGCTGGAGACGTTGACGATGCGGGAGGGTGCGCTGGCCTTCAGAGTGTCCAGCAAAAGCTCGGTCAGCAGGAAGTGCCCGAGATAGTTGATGCCGAACTGGGTTTCGAAGCCGTCAATGGTGTTCCCTTTCGGGGGCATCATCACGCCGGCGTTGTTGACCAGCCCATCCAGGCGGTCATATTTGGCGAGAAAGGCTTCGGCAAAGCGGCGCACCGAGGCCAGGCTGGCCAGGTCGAGTTCCATGATCTCCACCGAGCCGCGCAAGCCTGTCTGGTCAGCAAAGGCCACCGTGCCAGCATCCACCCGGCGGCATGCCCCAATCACGTGGGCGCCCTGTTTGGCCAGTTGCAGTGTGGTGGCGAAACCGGAACCTGAATTGGCCCCCGTGACGATGTAGGTGCGACCGCTCAGGTCTTTTTCAAACAACTTCGGGTCACACATCAAGGTTTTCGGCATTTCGTACTCCTTTTCGCTGCGTTCGTCTTTGTTGATCTTGATTCCTCCAACGGTGTCGGAGGAACCACTTACGTTGATAGAGTGAATGTTCATTCAATACGATGTGCAAAAAAGAGAACTTACTGCCTGATCGCCTCCCACGAGGCCTCAATGATCCGCTCGATGAGCTCGTCCGTCAGGTCCAGGAAGCCGGCTGCCTGCTTCTGAGCCAGTGACGTGGCAACATCCAGGGTCAGCGCGCCTATGACCGGCGCCGGCAAGTCCTTGATGATCATCTCTTCCTGGGCGCGTTGGAAACATTCGATGACGGGCAGGTAATACTGGCTCACCTCCGCCTCGATCTCCGGACGATAATACGGCGACCGTGTATACTGCTCCACAAAGGCCGATTCCTGGGGCCGCTGGATGTAGTATCCAATCATGATCCCCAGCATCTGACGAATCTGGGCTTTCAGAGGCTGATCTTGCTCGCAGCTCTCCAGCACCGCCTGGCCGAATCTGCGCTTGATCGTCCTGTACAATTCGTTGATCAAGTCGTCTTTACCGTCGAAGTAGTGGTAGATGATGCCGGCACTGACGCCGGCCTCCTTCGCCACCTGCGACATGGCGGTTCCATGGAAGCCGTTCTTGGAGATCAGCCTCAGGGTTGCTTCCAGTATAGCCGTGCGTTTGTCCTCGACGCGATCCATGAGATTCAGGCACTCCACATTGATTGAATGTTCGTTCAATATCATGCCACACATCCTGTATTGTGTCAAGTCCTGAACAACAGAGCGAAGGCGAACTGCCAAAGCAGGCGCGGTCAGCAACCCTCCCCCGAATCCAAACAACTCCCCTATCACTTCTTCATAATTTCTGAACAAGTTTCTGGTATACTTGCGGCAGATACAGTTTGACCGGCATGTTGGTCTGCCGAACGAACAGAAGTGAAGGAGGTAAGTTGAATGAGTAGGAGATTAAAAGTTGGGATCGTGGGGTTGCTGGTGGTCGGGCTGCTTGTGGCAGCCCTGGCCGGCACCGCCCTGGCCCAGGACGCGAATCCCGCCCCGACACCCAAGGCCTTCGGCTTTCACGGCTGGGGCCGCGGCGCCGGCTGTGGTGGCCTGTGCGGGCAGGCCGGGCTCGATGCCGCTGCCGAGGCATTGAACATGAGTGCCGATGACCTGTCCACCCAACTGTGGGGCGGCAAGACCCTGGCCGACTTGGCGGGCGAGGCCGGCGTTGACTTGCAAGCCATTCGCGACGCCGTCGATACTGCTTGCGAGACAGCCAAGCGGGACGCCATCGAACAAGCAGTTGAGGACGGACGACTCAGCCGAGAACAAGCCGACTGGCTGCTGGAGGGTCTGGACAACGACTACTTCGGTGGCCGTGGCTTCTTCGGCTTCGGCCATCGTTTTGGACATGGCCGTGGGTTCGGCCGGGGATTTGGAGCTAACCCTGGCGGCATGAGGTGGGGCGCTCCGCCGGCCCTGAGCGCGCCGGCTGCGGGCAACTCCGCGTAGTTACGCACCACTGGTGCTGGAAGGGGGGAGAGGCTGAAGCCGGCCTCTCCCCCTCGAAGGAGGAGACCTCTGTTCTTATCCGTGTTTCTTTCCATCCGTGAGAGATGTTGATCCCTTGTCGGTTCGAGACGCAGCTTCGCCGGGCAGTTACATTTGTCGCCGTGGCAGGATGAGGCTATATTTGACATCAGGAATGTTGCTGTTGTCGGTTGAAGAGGGAAAGAGGCTGCGATGCCGAAAACAATTCTGGTGGTGGATGACGAAAAACAGTTGCGCACATTGGTGAAGGCCTACCTGACCCAGGAGGGATTCCGAGTCGTGACCGCCGCTGATGGCCAGGAAGCCCTGTTTGTGGCGCGGCATGAGAAGCCGGATCTCATCATCCTCGACCTGATGATGCCGGAAATGGACGGGTACGAGTTCATGCGCGTCTACAGCAAGGAATGGGAGACCCCCGTGATCATGCTGACCGCTAAAGTGGAAGAGAATGATAGGGTGTTGGGGCTTGAGTTGGGGGCCGATGATTACGTCACTAAGCCATTCAGCATGCGCGAGCTGACAGCGCGAGTGCGGGCCGTGTTACGTCGCGCCGGCAGCCAACTTCCCGAGCCGGACACACTGCGAGCGTCTGACATCACCCTTGACCGCGCCGGCCGGGTCGTCACCGTGGGTGAAAGGCATGTTGACCTAACACCCTCTGAATTTGATCTACTGGCCGCCCTGATGTCATCACCAGGACGTGCATTTTCTCGTCTGGACCTGCTCGAGCGGGTGCAGGGCACTAACTTTGAAGGATATGAGCGTACTATAGACGTGCATATCCGAAATCTGCGCACCAAAATCGAACCCGACCCACGCAATCCGCGCTATATTGAGACCGTATACGGCGTTGGCTATCGTTTTGCTGCGGCCCGGTAGCTTGACAATGGCACATTACTCCGAAGCGGGACGAGAGAGCATCCTGAGTAGCCGGAGCGTAGCGTAGGCGTATCGAAGGGTGCGGCTTTTTGGCTTCAAGACTCATAAACCCGCACCCTTCGATACGCGCTCCACTACGTTCCGCGCTACTCAGGGTGCTGGTCCCTACAGTAGCCGTGGGCTGAATCGACTGTTTATCAATGTGCCATTGTCAAGGTAGAGGAATTTTGGAATTATGATGCGTTCATTAGGTCTAAAACTCACTCTGGCTTTTCTCGTGGTTGCGGTCATGGGTACCGTGCTGGTGGCTTTGTTCGTCGGGCAGCGAACGCAGGATGAATTCGGCCGGTTCGTCCTCGACCGATATCGGGCGGATGTTGTCACCGAGCTGGCTGCGTACTACGAGAAGAATGGGAGCTGGGAGGGATTAGACGCCACCGCAGTCCGTGATCTCGGCGGTCACCCGGGTCGGTGGGGTCCAGGTTGGATACGGGTAACGCTCATTGATGCGCACAGCAAGGTTGTGTATGGCGGATCGCGTTACCACGTGGGAGAGCAGGTGCCCCGGCCCGACGGTAGCCAAAGCCTGGCGATTCGGGTGAACGATGAGACAGTTGGTTGGCTGCTGCTCGATTCTTTTAGAGCCAGGGAGCGCCTGTTACCGGGTTCCCCCGAATCAGCTTTCCTGACAAGGGTAACGCGCGCGATCACCTTTGGCGCCCTGGGAGCCATGGTGATTGCGCTGCTGCTGGGTGTGTTACTGGCACGCACCATCTCACGCCCAGTTCGTGAACTGACAGCCGCCACTCAACGCGTGGCGCGCGGAGAACTGGGGCTTCAGGTACCGGTCCGCGCGAGGGATGAATTGGGCGAACTGGCTGCCTCATTCAACCAAATGAGCGCAGACCTGGCTCAGTCGAATGAGTTACGCCGGCACATGACGGCCGATATCGCTCACGAACTGCGGACGCCCCTCAGCGTGATCCTGGGCTACACGGAAGCGTTGAGCGATGGCAAGCTGCAAGCCACACCACAAACATTTACCATTTTGCACGACGGGGCGAAACACCTGAGTCGCCTGGTCGAGGACTTGCAGACGCTGGCGCTGGCTGATGCCGGCGAGCTGTCCCTCACTCGCCGGCCCGTTGATCCGAGAGTGTTACTGGAGCACGCGGCGTCGGCTTACACGGGTCAAGCCGAGGAGAAGGGTATCTCGCTAAGCGTCGAAGCGGCGCCGGATTTGCCAGAAGTCGAGGTTGACCCCGATCGGATGGCGCAAGTGTTAGGCAATTTGCTGACCAATGCGCTGCGCCACACGCCGGCCGGCGGGCGAGTCAGTATGCAGTGTTCAGTCATCAGTCAACAGTTAGCAGTAATCAGTGATCAGTCATCAGTGATCAGTAACCAAACTGCTGCGGACGGCAAACTGATTACTGATAACTGTTTACTGATTACTGTCACGGACACCGGCGCCGGCATTGCCCCCGAGGACTTGCCCCACGTTTTTGAACGCTTCTATCGCGGGGACAAGTCGCGCCAGAGGCAGGAAGGGGAGTCGGGATTGGGGTTGGCAATTGCCAAATCGATTGTACAGATGCATGGCGGGAGCATCGCCGTTGACAGCACGCCTGGCGAAGGCACAACATTCAGCATTGTTTTGCCGCTTGATGTCTCTGGTGGGCGAAGCCGGCCCGCGCGGGGCTGAAGGCCCATGCGCGTCAACCTAAGTGACTAGCGACCGCCGGTCGAGTGGCCGAAGGCCGTATCGAGACCAAGGGAGCGGGTCTCGTCAAGCCGCTTGGCCTCGACGCCGTGCTGAGCTTGTCGAAGCATACGTGTCTAAAGATACTACTCGACCGGCGCTCCCGCCTTGGATTGACGCGTATGGGCTGAAGGCCCCGCGCTAACCCAACGAAGCCCCCTGTGGGGCTAGAATTAGCCCGCAGGGCTTGGTTGAAGGAGCCTGGGAGTTCAGCCCCAGGCGGGCCTTACTCCAGAGGGAAATAGATCGGAGGAGAGAATGAAGAGGATTGTGACTATCGTGGCCGCTGTAGTGCTCCTGGGAGTAATCGGCTTCCTTGGCTACAGGCGATTGAATGGCCCAAGCTCGGCCGCGGCCGCCGATTTGCAGACAGTCACAGTAGAGCGAGGAAGCCTGGTGGCCACCGTCAACGCCGCCGGCAACATCGCCGCCAAGGCCGAGACCGCCCTGACCTTTCGCACCACCGGCAAAGTGACGGCGGTGCACGTGCAAAAGGGGAGGCAGGTGGAAGCCGGCCAGGTCTTGATGGAGTTGGACACCACGGACCTGGAGCTGGAGGTGGCCAAGGCACGTCTGTCGCTGGCAACGGCCGAGGCGCAACTCGCCAAGACGAACGCCGGCCCGACCGCGGCGGAACTGGCGGCCGCCCAGGCCAGCCTGGAAAGCGCCCGCGAGAACCTGGCCAAGGTGGAGGCTGGTCCCACTCAGGCCCAACTAGCGGCCGCCGAAGCTGCCCTGAAGGCTGCGCAAGACAGCTACCAACGCGCAGTTGGCCGGCCAACCGCGGATGATGTCGAGCAGGCCAGGCTGAAGCTGGATCAGGCGAAAAACAGTCTCTGGGCATCTCAGAACCAACGGGATGCCACCTGTGGACAGTCAAACTCTTCGGCCCAGTGTGACAGCGCCAGGGCCCAGGTTGCGAACGCAGAAATCAGCGTTCGCCTGGCCGAGGCCACCTATCAGGATGCCCAGACGCCGGCCACCGCTGCCGAGATCGAGAATGCTGCAGCTCAGGTACAGCGCGCCCAGGACGATCTGGACCGTCTCCGCAACAGCCCCACGGCGGCTGAGTTGGCCGCAGCTAAGTCCCAGGTAGCGCAGGCTGAGTCTCAGTTGGAGAAATTGACCAACGGTCCCACAGCGGAGGATCTGGCTATCTCCGAAGCCCAGGTCGAACAGGCCCGCTTGTCATTGCAGCAGGCCGAGCGCCGGCTGGAGGATGCGAAGCTGATCGCGCCATTTGCTGGCACAGTGGTGACCGTCAACTATCGGGAGGGAGAGTACGTCAGCGCCTCCATGCCGGCTGTGGCTGTGACAGACCTCTCAATTCTGGAGATAGAGGTTCCACTGGCCGAGATGGATGTGGCCCGCGTAACGTCTGGTCAGGAAGTGGAGATCGTACTGGATGCCCTTCCGGGTGTCACCCTGCAGGGCCATGTTAGTTACGTCGCCCCCGTCGCCAGCATCAGTCAGGGTGTAGTTAACTATCCAGTGACGGTGGAGATCGAAGAGCCTGACCCCGCCGTCCGGCCGGGGATGACGGCCGGCGTGAGCATTGTCGTGGAGCGACGGGAAGATGTGTTGACGGTACCCAACCGTGCGGTGCGGTCGGCGGGCCGGCAGCGGGTGGTGGAGGTGCTCTACCAGGAGCAGGTGATTCAGGCCCCGGTCACGCTGGGCATGAGCAATGACACGCTGACCGAGGTGATCAGCGGACTGAAGGAGGGCGATCAGGTAGTGCTGCGCGGCGCAACGACGACCCAGGTGACGCCGCGAGGTCCGGGGGCCGGCTTCTTTGGCGGCGGTGGCCGGCGGTAGGTGTGCCTCTTTCTCTGTCAACCACACAGTGGCGGGGCTGTAGTAACCGCTTATGAACTTTGACAAACTAAGTTGTCAAACTTCATCAGCGGTTCAGCGCTCGGGGAAACGATTGTAGCCTGTCCTGAGGACCCTCCCGAGCCTGTCGAGGCGTCGTCCTGAGCTTGTCGAAGGGCTTGTCGAAGGGGGCCTGTCGAAGGATCGTTGCTACGGCGGGAACGGATTCAACCCCGTCCTCACGTCACTGCTGGCATCTGCTGAAGGGTCCGTGGTGCCTTGCTCGGGTTCAAGCGAATGGAGGGAGGGGAGCCCGGTTGTAGTTCCAAGAACTTTCTAACCGGAGCAGCTTTGAGAACCTGGATAATCGTCGCCTGTTCCTCGGCTGTGAGATTAGACAGGGCCAGCAGCGTCAATGGCCCGTCGTGGCCGGCGGCCTGGGCGGCCAGTAGACGTGAATAGTCAATGAAGATGATCTCAATGGGCTGGACTGTCTCGGTATCGAAGTAGAGCACGACGCTGGGATTCAATTCCAGGCCGGCGATTCTTGCGTTTCGGGCATCTTGAAAGAAAACGGTGAAAATGTCACCTTCTGGATCATATCGAGTATGCATCTTGTCTCTCACTCGGGCTCTCAGGTTAGATAGGCTGTCAACACGAAGTTGTTTTCCTTGGTGGGATCATGTCGGTCCCAGCCGAACTTCACCACGACGACAAACTGCGTGTAAGGCTCCGGAAGGTCATCGAAAGCCTTACGGTACTTGTACTTGACAGGGTCAAGGGTTTCCTGCTTCCTGTGGCCGGTTCGCAGAGTCTGCAACAGGTGGTCGAGCCGTACCTCGCTCATCCCAGGATGATCGAGAGCATGATCCCAACGTTCCCTGGTAAGGTAGGCTTCGCGCCCCCGCCGATCTCGGACAAAGATGGGCCACTTGTGTTCCGCCGTAGTCATCAATTGGGACCCCGGTAGTATTCTACTGCGAGTTCTCATTGTATGCAAATGGAGGTTCTCTGGAGTGTAAGATGATTAGTCTGACAGACGTGACGAAAGTCTACCGCATGGGTACGGTTGAAGTCCATGCCTTGCGCGGCGTCTCGCTGCACATCGACGAAGGGGAGATGGTCGCCATCATGGGGCCGTCGGGGTCGGGTAAGTCCACCCTGATGAACATCATCGGCTGTCTGGACACGCCGACGGCCGGCAGCTACTACCTGGCCGGCCAGGACGTGAGCCAGATGGACGACGATCAACTGGCCCACATTCGCAACACGCGCATCGGCTTCGTGTTTCAGACATTCAACCTCCTGTCGCGCACGCCGGCCCTGGACAACGTGGAGTTGCCCCTGATCTACGGCAACGGGAATAACCGCCGGCAGCGGGCCATCGCGGCGCTGGAGAGTGTGGGGTTAGGAGAACGGGTGGATCACCGGCCCAATGAGCTGTCCGGCGGCCAGCAGCAACGGGTTGCCATCGCCCGTGCGTTGGTGACTAACCCGTCCATCATCCTGGCCGACGAGCCGACGGGCAACCTGGACAGCCAGTCTGGGCAGGAGGTAATGACCATCTTCCAGCAACTGAATCGGGAGCGAGGGATCACTGTGGTGTTGGTGACCCACGAGCCGGCCATCGCCGCCCACGCCCAACGGGTCATCTCCATCCGGGACGGCGTGATTGTGGGGGACGAGCCGGTGTCCGCACCGAGGGATGCTGAAGCAGGGGTTTCTCTGTACAATGCTTAGACCCTAAAGGTTTCTGAAACCTTTAGGGTCTTGTGAGGTCAGTCAGCCATGAAT
>JBHHXF010000065.1:0-11362 GCA_046756905.1 Anaerolineae bacterium
CGGATTCACGGATTGTACTGCTCAGAATCCGCAAATCCGAGTGATCCGCTGTTATTCACTGCCATTATACGAACACCTGTTCAGTGTGTCAACTTCGGACGGGACGCCGACGGTGATGGCCGGAGACTTCTCGCACAGTCCCCCGCGAAGTTGACACGGTGACGAAAACCTGGTACATTGAGGGGGCTTCACCGCCGGATCCCTTCACTTCGACAAGCTCAGTACAAGCGGCAGGCTCAGGACAAGCGTTCGACCGAGGCCTGGTCCGGCCCAAGCCTCACGACGAGGTCTGGGGATCCTGCGGGAGCGGCTGAGGATTACGATGTGAGAATAGAAATGACAGAAGCACCGAGTACAGTCACAACTGAGCAACCCGCCGACGGGCTGAAGACGCGCCTGACTGCAGAGGAGCGCCGGCAACTGGCCCACACCTACGCGCCAATCCTGGTACTGTTTCCAGAGCAACAGGCCCTGGGCCGGCCCTACGGCGGCACGAACGACCCATCTCAGACGCGTGGTGATTTTCACCCCCGGCCCGTGGGCATTGTTCTGGACAACGCCTATCTATATCCGGGCATTCGCGGGAACCTGAAGAATCCCCGGCGTCTGCTCCATTTCGATCAGGCCCACCCATTGATTCGCCATCTGCCGGAGTTTGTTCGCCGGCAGTTCCCAGAGCCGGAGCCCAATGCTCGGACGGCGCTGCAGAAGCTCCTCCACGAGGACGCCGGCATTGCCCTGGCGTCTGTACTGGACTTGATCGGTATCGGTCGCGACCGAACCGCCCCCCAGCGGGCCTGGCAACGTTACTTCGAGATTCTCGAGTCAGTAGATGACGACCGGTACAAGCATCGTGTTTATGCACGTGTGGTGCAAGGTGACGAGGTTGTCGAGTGGACACTACGCGACCGACTCCGCTGGTACAGTCAGTTGCTGGCAGCCCTGGATGACATCGTCCGCCAGACGCCGGCTCCCTTTCCCCAGATAGCGGATGAAATCGAAGCTTTTCTGGAGCAAGTCGAAGCGTCCGTTGAGGAATTCGTCACCGGCCTAAAGCCCGTCGACGGCGACCCCCGGGATGTTGCAATCCAGTACTGGTTTCTTTACTACTACAACGACTGGCACAACCGGCACGAGGTTGATTGGGAGGGTATCACCGTCATCCTCCGGGGCAATCCTGATGCTCCAGTGACGCCGGACAACCTGACACCGGAGATTGCGGGGTACGCAGGCCACGTTAGCGGCCGGCGCCGGCCCTGGACGGCCGTCGAACGCCAGGCTAATCGCCCGGTGGTCTACAGCGCTCGCGGCTCCCACGCCTCCTTTTTCGACTGTCGGGCCTCTGGCTACTCGGCCGGCCTGCCCATCTCCATGAAGATCCCCTGGCTCAACTTCACCATCAAATGGCAGATCAGACGAAGTGATCTGGGCCGGCGTGACTGGGTGGCGGACCCCTCCAATGATCCAACAGGCGCTGCGACACTCTACCCGGACTCAGATTACGAGGTACAGTTGCTCCCCAACCTGGACCCACGGAAACGCCGATTCACCGAGGAGGACATCGAGACCCTTTCCTGGCTCATTTACCCTGGGCTGTGGGGAGATCGGTCCTTGCTCAGCATCGGCGGCTCAGGTCCTCATGGCCCGTTGTGGCAGGGGACCAAATCAGACAATCCCTTCGAGTGGGTCCGTCGGGAGTGTGCTGCCGATGACATTTACTCGCCATGAGACGGATCGTCTGGCCGGTGGTCATCCTTGCTTTTCTCGTCGGATGCGCCGGCTCGCCGCCAGCACGCCCCGGCCCCCCGACTCACCCCGCTGCAACCGAAAAGACCATACCTACCGCGACTCTGGTTCCGTCCGCGACAGCTTCCGCGTCTCCGGCCCCCGCGACAGCGACGCCAACGCCGGCGCCCACCATGCCCCCAACGTTAACCGCGATCCCGACGCCGACGTCCACGCCGCCCCCTACTCCCACTGCCATCCCGACTCAGACACCTGAATCGGCATCCCCCACACCAGAAACCGTGCTCTCGGAAACGCAGATGCTGGAACGCCAAATGGTCGAGGCCGTCAACTCTGAGCGTCGCGCCAACGGCTTGCCACCGTTTGCCGTAGACGATCAGCTCACGCTGCTGGCCCGACGTCACAGCGAGGACATGGTCGCGCGAGGCTACTTCAACCACGTGACGCCGGAAGGGATCACGCTGCGAGATCGACTTGCGCGCGAGGGAATTGCAGCCCAGTGGGTCGGTGAGAACATCCAGCGCAACTCGCGGCCCGGCGCGGAGGCAGTGGTCTACGCCATCCAGTGGTTCATGCAGAGCACACCCCACCGCAAGAACATCCTCCACGAACACTATACGCACATCGGGGTCGGTGTTGTGGGGGATGAAAGTGGCCAGATGATGACATTTACGCTGGTCTTCGCCGGCCTGTCACCGTAGAGATTCGCGTCGGAAACCCTTCGCCGTTTTCTGCTAAAAGAGGAGCGTCAGGCTTGTGGCGAGCGTACTCCTAGCGAAATTATGTGCTACACACTGGAGACAGTGAAAATCACCTTACACGGGTTGGCGAACAAGTTGCTGGCTCACCGGGTGATCATAATTCAGACGGATGTTCACGACAACGCGGCCGTCATCCAGGCGCCTCTCAAAGGGGATCAAGAGGCCATCCTCGACGAAGCGATCCAATAACTCCGTCGCCTCCACGTCGCGCAGACGAAGGCGGCCGGCTGGGTTGACGGCGTAGCTGTGTACGAAGCTGAACGTCATGTACGGTCGATTCCGCTGGAGATAGTCGATCAGTTCAACGAGTCCTGCCTCCGTTCGACTTACCCCTTCGGGTAGCTCAATGGGAGATGACACAGTCTCCACAGTCTTGACGCGCGTACCCACACGCCGGGTGATCAGGGGGACCATCTCATCTGCACTATCGATGAGGTCTTGGCTGATCGTGCCGGGCACGCCGGCGACGACCACCGTCTTGCCGAATCGATGCCGCGCCCGGGCAACGACGCGAATGAGATCTCTGTTACCCGTCATCAATATATACACGCGAACATCAGGTCGATCCAATAGACAGTCGATCAGATCCATCAGCATCACCATGGCTGCCGAGGACTTGGAGCTGCCGCTATTACGTTTGGGAATGTCGCGGGGCAATATGCCGGCGACCTCCAACGTCCGCAGAAACGCGCTGGGATGCTCGGTGAAGTCCGCATAGGCAGTGGCCGTGACAACCCGACCATATTCGCGAGCCATTCCCATGAGCTCGATAGGCTCCGGTTCACAACCGTAGGTATTGACGTGGCTGTAGCGGATGTTGTTGAAGTCGATAAACAACGCAACTTGCCGAGGCTCTTCCAACATAGCCCTATCTCCAATTATGCTAACTTCCAGGCAGGTAAAGGGATGACGGGAGGCATGAGACCAGGGGGACCAGTCTACTGATAGTATAGCACATTGAAACACTATCGTCAATGCCATTCCTTACATTTCCTTGAGTTTTCATGCAGAATCCACGTTGCCCGCGTGTCTTGGGGGGAACCAGTTAGCCACAGCATCCCGCTGCACCTTGCCGGAAGCAGTCTGCGGTAGTGACGTGAGGAATCGGTACGCTCGCGGCTGCTTGTAGCCGGCGAGCTGCGCGCGGCAAAACGCCGCCAGTTCGGCTTCGGTCACGTCTGCCCCTTCGGCTGTGACCACGGCCGCTACGACGCGTTGCCCCCACTCCTCATCTTGCACGCCGATCACACACGCTGCCTCTACACCCGGATATTCCAGGATTACACGCTCGACTTCCACAGGGTAGACGTTCTCTCCCCCTGTCACAATCAGGTCTGAGCGCCGCTGAACCACCCATAGGTCGCCGTCTACATCCAGGTAGCCCATGTCGCCGGTGCGCAACCAGCCATTGCGCACAGCTTCCCGCGTAGCCTCCGACTGACAGTAGTAGCCGGCCATCACCGTGGGGCCACGAACCTCGATCTCGCCGATTTCGCCCGGCGGCTGGTCGTGGCCATCCGCGCCGGCAATGCGAACCTGCGAAAACATGAGCGGCCGGCCCACGAAATGGCCTGCACCCATCGCAGAGGAGCCGGCCTTGCGGCGCACCTGGTCGGGTGTTGCGGTCGCCACCTGGGAGGCGGCCTCCGTCAGGCCGTAGGTCGTCGCCACCGGAACGCCCAAAGCGAGGCTCCGCTCCATCAACGTCGCCGGCGCTGCGGCCCCGCCCAGGAGCACACAGCGGAGGCTTTCAGGAAATGGACGCTTGCCGCGCGCCTCCAGAAGCCGGCGCAACATCGTCGGCACCAGCGAGATCAGGGTGATAGCCTGGGAGTCCAGCGCCGAACTGACGGCGACCGGGTCGAAGCCGGCTTGTAGGACCAGCGTCGTCCCGTAGAGACAGCAGCGCAGAACGATAGCCAGACCACCCACGTGGTACAGCGGCATACAGGCGAGCCACCGATCGCCTGGCAGCGTGCCCAGCCTGAAGGCAGACGCGGTCGCGCTCGCCATGTGGTTCCCGTAGGTCAGACTGGCCCCCTTTGGCCGGCCCGTCGTCCCGGACGTGAAAATGATGCACTGCACCTCATCCAGGTCCCGTCGCCGGCCTTGCCGGAAGCCAACCGCCCGTGCCGGCAAATCGTCAAGAGCCTCAACGCCCGGTTGCTCCGTCCGGTCCACCGACAGAATCCCTCGCAAACCAGCCCCGCTCTCGCTCCCCGACCCAATTGCAGATTGCGAATGGCGGATTGCAGATTTCTCAGTCGCCATCCGCCATCTGCAATCCGCAACCTGCCATCCGCCATTGGCAATCTGCCATCTGCCATCTGCCATCTGCCATCCAACCTCCTCCGTTTCCCGCGAGCAGAGGAGAAACGCACAGTCGGCCCGATCCATCTGCCAGCGGAGTTCGCCGGTCGTCAGGCGGACATTTAGCGGGACCAGGACAGCTCCCAGGCGTGCCAGAGCGTGGATGGCGCACACATACGCCGGGCGATTCGGCATCAGCACGGCGACGTGGTCGCCGGGCGAGACGCCGTCAGCGTGCAGCCGGCCGGCCATGTCCGTCGCCCACTCATTCAGCTCCGCGTACCGCCATCGCCGTTCCCCCTCGATCAGTGCAATCTTGTCTGGGCTGGATATAGCGCGCTGCGCCAGCCAATCAAGCGGAACTCTCACAGAATCAGGCCAATCGCAAACAAGATGCCGAAGACGAGCTCCAGCCGGGCGGTCTGGGCAAGGGCCTGGTTCAGCGCCGGCCCCCTGACGCCGCCGAACATCATACGTACAAGTGGGACGGTCAGGGGCAGCGACAGCCAGGGCAGCAACACGGAGGGAGATGCGACGCCGGCCAGCCATAGGAGAACCGGCGTGGCGTAGGCAATCGCGACAAGCAGGCCATACTCCCGACGCGAGGCGCGCGGTCCGATGATCACCGCCAGGGTTCGCTTGCCGGCCCGTCTATCCGTTTCGATGTCCCGCAGGTTGTTGACCACCAAAATCGCGGTAGCCAGTGTGCCCATGGGGACGGCCGCCACGACAACCAGCAGCGTGAGCCTGACCGCCTGGACATAGTACGTGCCAACCACAGCCGCCAATCCGAAGAAGATGAACACGAAGAGATCGCCCAATCCATGGGAACCCAGCGGCCACGGACCACCCGTGTAGGCCACGGCCGAGGCGATAGACGCGACGCCGATGGCCAGAATGAACCAGCCACCCACAACCACGAGATAGACGCCCACCAACGCCGCCAGAGCGAAGGTAAGAACCATCCCACGTTTCACCTGCTCTGGCGGGATCAGACCGCTCTGGGTGACGCGCGTCGGTCCCGCCCGATCGGCGGCGTCTACCCCCTTCACGTAATCGAAATAGTCGTTGGCTAGATTGACGCCAACCTGGATGAGCAATGCTCCAACGGCAGCCCCCAGGGCCGGCAGCACCGAAAAGGCACCATCGCGATAGGCCAGTGCGATCCCCACAATCACCGGCGCCAGCGCAGCCGGCAACGTCTTGGGCCGCGCCGCCATCATCCACGCTTGAGTTCTGCTAACACGCTCTGTCTGTGCCATACAACCCTCTGGGTAGTGGTCAGTGGATAGTGGTCAGTGGGTAGTGGGTAGTGGGTAGTGGTCACCACCTGATGACTGACCACTACCCACTACCCACTGACCACTGAAACTACGGTCGCCACGGATACTTGTCGAACTGAGGCTCGCGCTTCTCGAGATAGGCGTTGCGCCCTTCCTGTCCCTCTTCGGACATGTAGAATAGCATGGTGGCGTGGCCGGCGAACTCCTGCAAACCGATCTGACCATCGCAGTCCGCGTTGAAGGCGGCCTTCAGGCAGCGAATTGCAATCGGGCTGTTCCGAAGGATCTCCTGCGCCCAGCGCACGCCCTCGGCTTCCAGCTCACCCAGGGGCACGACCCTGTTCACCAGGCCCATGTCGAGAGCCTCTTGCGCGTTGTACTGCCGGCACAGATACCAAATCTCTCGCGCCTTCTTCTGACCCACGATCCGCGCCAGGTATGAGGCCCCCAGCCCCCCGTCGAAACTCCCCACTTTGGGCCCGGTCTGCCCGAATACCGCGTTGTCGGCCGCAATCGTCAGATCGCAGACTACGTGCAGCACATGACCACCCCCGATGGCATAGCCGGCCACCAGCGCAATCACCGGTTTCGGCATCGAACGAATGATGCGCTGCAGTTGCAGCACGTTGAGCCGCGGAATGCCATCTTCCCCCAAATAGCCGGCATCACCCCGCACGGTCTGATCGCCGCCGGAGGAGAAAGCGTACTTGCCGTCCCTGGCCGGCCCATTGCCTGTAAACAGCACCACGCCGATCTGGGGATCCCCCCAGGCATGATTAAACGCCTCGATAAGCTCATCGATCGTCTTCGGCCGGAAGGCGTTGCGAATCTCCGGTCGGTTAAACGCAATGCGCGCCATGCCGGCCGCCGCATGATACGTTATGTCGTCATATTGCTTCACTTCAACCCAGTCAACCATAGCGTATGTGTGTCATCTCCTTCCCGTCAACTCCAAAGATAGATGGCTAGATGGCTGGATGGCTAGATGGCTCGAGGGAGGATAGATGGTTAGGTGGCTGGATGGCTGGATAGCTCGTAGAGTGCCCATCCAACCAACCACCCATCTAGCCATCCAGCCATCTAGCCATCTAGTCCCCACTCCGGCGGCGGTCAGGAGACCTTGCCGAACGGAGGACCACCCATCCGCTCCACAACCTCAATCACCCACGACTCATCGGAATCAACGGACTCCCGCAGCGCCCGCCGGAACCCGTCCCGACTCTCCACCCGCACGAACTCCGCGCCATACATGCGCACCGCCGGCTCGAAATCCAGCCCATGCGGCGTGACAAACAACTCCGTGAAAGGCGGCTCAAAAGCCGCGACGGGCAGCCGGCGGAAAATGCCGCCCCCATCATTGTTGATCACCACGATCGTAGCCTTCGCGCCGCACCGCCGCAGCGCCAGAAGACCGTTCAGGTCATGGTAAAATGCCAGGTCGCCCGTGACCAGCACGAGCGGGTTCTCTGTGGCTACAGCCGCCCCCAGCCCACTGGAAACAATCCCGTCGATGCCGCTGGCGCCCCGGTTCGCCAGCACGCGCAGGCGCGGCCGGCGCGGCCGCGCGAACTGATCCAGATGGCGCACCGGCAGACTGTTGGAAACGTACAGCACCGCGTCATCTGGCAGCAGGCCGGCCACGTCGGCCAGGACCACACCTCCGAAGAAGCCCTCCTGGAAGGTGGCCTCGGTCGCCTGCCAGCATTGCTGCTCCGCCCGCTGGATCGAGGCAACCCACGCCTCGTCAGCCACGGGCATGTCAGCCGCTTCCAGGCGGTCGAGCACACGCCGGCACGTCGCCGCCGGCTCAGCCCACACGTAGTCGCCGACCCGGAAATCCGCATCCCGCCACGCGCCGCTGCCATCCACGGCGATCTGCCGGCTCGCGGGCAGCGAGTCCAGGTACACTTGCAAAGCCTTCGAGGTAGGCATGGCGCCGAAGCGCAATACCAGCGCCGGCGGCTCCCAGGTTGCCGCTGCGCCGCTCTGCAGAAAAGTCTCATAGCCGGCGACGATCAGCGGCCCCGCCTGCTCCACGTGCGGGCCAAATCGCACTCCCGACAGCGCGTCGGCGAAGATGGGGTAGCCGGCAAGTTGGGCCAGGCGGGCCACCGTCTGTGGAAATGCGTCCCCCTGGCCATGCCGGCGCGGCCCGCACACGATCATACCCCGCGACACGCCCGTGATGGCCTGCACCAGCAAGTCAACCTGATCGTCGGTCGGCGATAAGTCGCCCCGCGTGACGTGGGCGAAGGGCGTGCCATGGGGCCGGCCATCCATCCCCAAACTCGCATCTCTCGAGACCTCCGCCACATCGCCAGGCACCGGCGTCGGCTCCAGCGGTTTTCGAAAAGGAAAGTTGAGGTGAACCGGTCCCGGTACAGCCCCGTTCGCCGCCGCGAGCGCTCGACAGGCCAGGGTCCGCAGGTAGCGCAGCTTGCGCGGAGTTGGGCCGGCCTCGGGCGGCGCCACGTCCACGAACCACCGGACGTGGTCGCCGTACATCTTTACCTGATCGATGGTCTGGTTCGCCCCACTGTCCCGCTGGTCATGCGGCCGGTCAGCGGTCAGCACGAGCAGCGGCACGTGGGACTGACAGGCTTCGATGATGGCCGGGTGGAAATTGGCCGCCGCCGTGCCGGACGTGCACACCAGGGCCACGGGTGCACCGCCGGCCAGCGCCATTCCCACGGCGAAGAAGCCGGCGCTCCGTTCGTCGATGTGAGAGTAAATCGAAATCCCACCATGTTCGGCAAAGGCCAGCGTAAGCGGCGTGGAGCGTGACCCCGGTGCGATGCAGACCGCACGCAGGCCGGCCCGCGCCAGTTCGTCCACAAATACCCCAGCCCAGAGCGTATTTCGGTTGGGTGCCCTCATGTCACAGTATCCAGTGGACAGTGGTTAGTGGTTAGTGGTCAGCAAACAGCGACTAATGATCACTAACCACCGACCACCGACCACTGACCACTAATTTCTCCCAGTGCTTCGAGCATTGGCCGGAACTTCAGCTCCGTCTCCTCCCACTCCCGCTCCGCATCCGACCCAGCGACGATGCCGGCGCCGGCGTACAACCGGGCCTGCGCTCCCACGCTCACCGCCGAGCGGATGGCAACACCGAAAACACCGTTACCCTGAAGATCCATCCATCCCACCGGTGAAGCGTACCAGCCGCGTGGCACCGGTTCCTCATCGGCGATCATTTGCAGGGCGGGGAGGCGCGGCACGCCACCCACCGCCGGCGTGGGATGCAGAGCTTCCACCGCTTCCAAAACCCCAGCGCCATCGGCCAGCCGGCCTCGAATAACGGTCTGCAAATGCTGGATGTTGCGCAACCTCCGCAGCGCCGGCTGCGCTGGCACGTCCAATGCTGTCATCAACGGGCGCAGCGATGCCGCGATGGCATCTACCACAAAAGCGTGCTCCTGGCGCTCCTTCAAGCTGGTCATGAGCTCCCGCGCGAACGCCGCATCCGCTTCGGCGGAATCACCGCGTGGGACGGAGCCTGCCATGGCCACGGTGTTCAGGCTCGTTCCGTTGACCTCCACCAGCAACTCCGGCGTTGCCCCGAAGAAGGAATAGCCGGGCGCCGGCTCGATCAGGAAGCGATAGCAGTCTGGGTAGCGACGCTTCAGGCGGGCCAGAACATCGGTCGGGTCGATGGGTTGATCCGTCTGCACATCGCACGTTCGGGCCAGAACAACCTTGTCCAGCTCGCCGTGGCGTATACGGCGCACGGCGTCATTGACCAGGTGGTGCCACCGGCCGGCCGGCATTGAATTGACAATTGACAATTGACAATTGACAATTGACAATTGTAGATTGTGGGTTGCGGGTTGAGGAAGGCGAATTCCAGATGGCGAATTCGTGTTCGCCACTCCTCCGTTGCACGGCTTGCCGTTGGGCGTCCGCAGGTCGCTGTTGGCAGTTTGCAGCCCTCCCACGATTTGGTTCACGGTCAGCCAGTTGCGGCCCTCGACCCGGGTGAGCTGGTAGCGGGGCAGAATGAAACATGCCGCCGGAAAGGCCGCCCAGATGCCGGTGGGCTCGTGCTCAGGCTGAAAGGCGAAACCGCCAAACAGGCGAGGACCGACGGCCGGCGGCGCAGCGACAGCCTCCAGAAGAGCGCTGGCGGACAGCCGGCGCACGCTCGCCTGAATATCGCGAAATCGATTCGGGCCGGCCGCCGTGAGCGCCAGGGCCACACCGAAACCGGCGAACCCGATAGACGCCTCCCCACTCTCCCAGTACACCCGAGGCGCGCCGGCCCCCAGCCTGAGGAAGTCACCCAACGATGTCTCAGGCCACGACTGACTCCGGCTCACCAGAAACGCTCGCCCTTCGTGGGGGGAGATGGCGCCCGGCAAACTGTGGAAGTTCGTCAATGCCCAAGGCATGACCGATGGAAGTGTGTCACTGCTCATAGACTCAGTCATCCTCCTGAAACATCCGTCCCCGAATCGAGCTGACGGATTCGCTCCTCCGACACGCCGATGCTGCGCAGGAGCATGGTTCGCAGGGTTGGCAAGACCTGCTCCGGTTCGGGCTGTCCGCTGTACACCCAGCGGATCACCACTTCGTAGATGGCGCCCATCCAGGCATAGGCCGCCACCTGGGTGTCCAGGGGCGGGATGTCGCCGCCGGCCACAGCCTGATCCAGGTGGCTCTTGATCACGCCGGCAAATCGGTCGTGCACCTCCAGGCGCTTCTGCTCGAACGCTGTGCCGAGGCCGGCGGCCTGAACCAGAAAGATCTTCGCCAGCTTGCGATAGCGTCCGAAGGTGTCGAGACACGTGCTGAGCGCGGCATCCACCCGGCGAATGTCGCTTTCCTCCCCGGCCATCGCCTCCTCCAGCCGCTTTTCGAGCAGACCGGCGAACTCATCCACCAAGGCCAGAAACATCCGCTCCTTGCTGGGAAAATAGGAGTACACCGCCCCCTTGGAGGTCTTGGAGACGTCCACGATTTCGTCAACGCGGGCCTCGTGGTAGCCCTTGCCGGCGAAGACTTCGACGGCCGCCTCCAGAATCCGCTGTCGCGTACTTCGAGGCTCCTCAGAAGAGTCGCCGATCAAGTTCAGCATAGCTCTGCTCCTGCAACAGATGGCTAGCTAGATGGCTAGATGGCTGGATGGCTTGCAGAGTGCTCAGCCATCCAGCCATCTAGCCATCTAGCATTTTCGCGCTTCAGGGTGATCCACCGACGCCGGCCATTTGCTTCAAAACGCCATAGACCGACCGGTCGGTCTATAGTATAGCACGAAGA
>JBHHXF010000066.1:0-11247 GCA_046756905.1 Anaerolineae bacterium
AGGGCCTGTCGAAGGGTGGAGGGTGGCGCGAATGAGCCAACCGGAACTCACGGCGGGCCTCGGTGAAATGCAATTCACATTTGCCGCGGAAATGGTTGTACTGATCCTACTATCAGTAGATGAGAATTTTAGCTCTTGACCGGTCCGTGACCGGTCAAATCGGCGGGTCTCGGACCCGCCTGGAGCGAATTTTCCCAGGTACTGACTATGGGTCTCACTGCTACTTCTCGCGTTTCTCTTGATGTTCATCTTGACTTACTTATTTCTCGAAAACGATACGGTGGTGGGTTGGGTTCAACGACAGCTAGAAAAACGAGAGGATCGTCCCTGGTGGAAGTTCTGGTGATCCAGCACTCTACCTACCCGAAGTCCAAGCATAATGAAAGACGAGATTGAGCAAGCAGCCGGCCTCACCGCACAAGCCCAGCAGGTTGTGGTCTTCACCGGCGCCGGCGTCTCCAAGGAAAGCGGGCTTCCCACGTTCCGAGACGCCCAGGAGGGCCTCTGGGCGAAGTATGATCCCGAGGAATTGGCATCCCTGGAAGGTTTTCGCCGAAAACCGGAGTTGGTCTGGACCTGGTATCAACACCGGCGCACTTTGTACGGCGACGTGCAGCCTAACCCCGGCCATCTCGCCATCGCCGAATTGGAGACCCTCGTGCCGCGCGTAGTAGTCATCACCCAGAACGTGGACAACCTGCATCGCCGGGCCGGCAGCACCGACATCATCGAACTCCACGGCAACATCTACCGCTTCAAGTGCCTGGACGAAGGAAGACGGATGAAGCTAAACGAGCTGGAGCAGACGGACGATGCCCCACCCCACTGCCCACATTGCGGTAGCCTGGTGCGGCCCGATGTCGTGTGGTTCGGTGAATACCTGCCGGCTGGGGCCCTGGAACGGGCGATTCACGAGAGCCGGCAGTGTGATGTGATGCTGGTCGTCGGGACGTCGGCCGTCGTTCAGCCGGCTGCCCTCCTGCCTTTCGAAGCCGCCAATCACGGGGCATCCATCATCGAAGTAAATCCGAATCCCAGCGGTGCAACTCGAATCGCCGATCTGTTTCTACAGGGGCCATCGGGCGAAGTGTTGCCCCAGGTTCTCGACGAGCTGCGCCGCCGGGGAGTCAGTGAGCAGTAATCAGTAATCAGTGATCGGTAATCAGTGATTGGCAACTGAAAACTGATCACTGATTACTGTTTACTGATTACTGTTTACTGGCTCAAGGACAAAAGGGCAGTTGAACCTCTTGAATTGGTGGTGGAGTTTCGTCAAGTGGGGGTTCACGCAACTGTACACCCGCACTGCGTGGGCCTACGACGCCGTTGCGTGGATGGTTTCGCGGGGGCGCTGGCAGGCGTGGGGGGAGGCCGCTCGTTCGCGAATCAAGGGGACGCGAGTACTGGAGATAGGCAGCGGGCCGGGGCACCTCCTGGCTACCCTGGCGGGTGAGGGCTACGACGTATCCGCCATTGATCTATCTCCCCAAATGGTAGCCATGGCCCAACGCCGGCTGGAGCGTTCGGGCGTCCCCTCCGGCCTGGTCCTGGGACGGGCACAGGCGCTTCCGTGGCCGAATGCGTTTTTCGACAGTGTGGTGATGACCTTCCCCGCCAGCTTCGCCGTAGAGCCGGCAACGCTCATCGAGATCAAGCGTGTCCTGCACGCCGGCGGGCGACTTGTCATCGTCGATGGAGCACGGCTGAGAGAAGACCTGTACGGGCGCTTGGTGAACCTGGCTTTCCGCGCTACACATGGCGGCGGCAGTGAGTTGTCGTCGGTGGTGAAACTGTATGAGCAAGCCGGCTTCGCTATGACCTGTGAGACACAACAGTGGCCAGATAGTTCCGTCAGGATACTGCTTGGTGTGAAGAGGTAGCCATCTCCGGCATCGGAGCGAATGTGTCCAAAAAGGGTCAACGGGCCTCTCTCCGCCCCATTGAGAGAGGCCCGTTGATCCGACAGGGGGGGTTAGTCACTTATCTAAGGAAAGTATACTCCGTTAGATTAGAGAGACATTAAAATCTGCTGAGAATCAGGTTAGACTGCGTTCAAAAAGGGTTGGTAGGGGCGGGTCTTGCACCCGCCCAGGATGATGGCAAGGGATCGCCCCTACAAAGGGAAGAGAGATGGGACTATCCTCGCAAGATCTGTTGGAGTTGTACTACTACATGCGTCTGATGCGCGCCATCGAAGATCGCGCGTGGATCTTGGCGAACCAGGGCCGGCTGGTGGGCCGGCTGTACACCGGGCACGGCCAGGAAGCGATCCCCGTCGGCTCAGCCTTCGCGTTGCAAGCTGATGATGTGATCGCGCCCATGTATCGCGACATGGGCGCTCTGCTGATCCGAGGTGTCACACCCGGCGAGATCTTCGCCCAGTACATGGGCAAGCGTACCTCCTCCAACCGGGGTAAGGACAGCGGTCTGCACATAGGCGACCTGGAGCGTGGAATCATCGGCATGATCAGTATTCTCCCCGACTCGCTTCCCGTCACCGTCGGCGCGGCGCTGACCTTCAAAATCCGTAAGGAGCCCCGCGTGGCGCTGACCTACTTTGGCGAGGGAGCAACCAGCACTGGAGGTTTCCACGAAGGGGTGAACATGGCATCCGTGCTGCGCGTGCCGGCCATCTTCATCTGCGAAAACAACCAGTGGGCGCTGTCAACGCCCAACGCGAAAGAGTTCGCTGCCGAGAGCATCGCCCATCGGGCGGTCGGCTATGGCATACCGGGCGTCACCGTCGATGGCAATGATGTGCTGGCCGTCTATCGGGCGACGAAAGAGGCGGTGGATCGCGCCCGGGCCGGCGGCGGTCCCACCCTCATCGAGGCGAAGACGATGCGCATGAAAGGCCACTCGGCTATTGATCCAGCCGGCTATGTGCCGCCGGAACACCTGGAGCAGTGGGCTGCTCGCGATCCCATCCAGCAATTCGCAACGCACCTGCGGGCGCAGGATGTCCTGGATGACGAAACGCGAACCGAGATTGAGGCCCGGATCGAGAGCGAGGTAGACCAGGGGGTTGAATGGGCAGAGGCGCAGCCTGAACCAGAGCCGGAGAACCTCTATACAGATGTGTTCGCCCGCGCGGGAGGTGAGCATGGCTGAAGTGACCTATCTCCAGGCGATCCGCACCGCGTTGTGGGAAGAAATGGAGGCCGATGAGCGGGTCTTCCTACTGGGCGAAGACATTGGCGTCTACGGCGGGGTCTATAAGGTGACCGAAGGGTTCCTGAAGCATTTTGGTGAGGATCGGATTATCGACACACCGATTGCTGAGACGGCAATCATCGGGGCCGCTGTCGGAGCGGCGCTCATGGGCATGCGCCCCGTGGCCGAGATTCAATTTGCCGATTTCATCGCCTGCGGGTTCGATCAGCTTGTGAACATGGCGGCGACGACCCACTACCGCTGGCAGGCAGCTGTGCCGATGGTGGTGCGGGCGCCAGCCGGCGCCACCTGGGCCAGCGCCGGCCCATTCCACTCCCAAAGCCCTGAAGCGTGGTTCGCCCACGTGCCCGGCCTCAAGGTCGTGATCCCCAGCACCCCCTACGACGCCAAGGGCTTGCTCAAGGCCGCCATTCGCGACCCCAATCCGGTGGTGTATCTGGAGCAAAAGTACCTGTACCGCCGGCTCCGCCAGGACCTGCCTGATGAGGACTACATCATCCCGCTCGGACAAGCGGATGTGAAACGAACCGGTTCGGATGTGTCCGTCATCTGCTACGGCTCGATGGTGCAGATGGCACTGGCGGCCGCCGACACGCTGGCCGGCGAGGACATCGACGTTGAGGTTGTCGATCTGCGCTCGGTGGTGCCGCTGGACGAGGACGCAATCCTTGGGTCGGTGCGCAAGACCAGCAAAGCCGTGGTGATCCAGGAAGCGCCCCAGACCGCCGGCTTTGGCGCTGAGATCGCCGCACGCATTGCCGGCAAAGCTTTTGAGTGGCTCGATGGCCCCATCGTGCGCGTCACAGCGCCCGACACCCCCATTCCAACCCATCCTACGCTGGAAAACGAATACCTCCCCAACGCCGAGAAGATCGCCGACGCCGTGCGCAGTCTCGCTGCGTACTGACAACAGTTGGCTCAACGCACATTCATGCCCCCCTCTGACTCCCCCCGGAGGGGGGAGGACGGACAGCCTCCCCCCCTTTTGGGGGGATTGAGGGGGGGGGCGTTCCACCAAACCCAGGATCTCACCCCACAAACGTGAGTTGAATCCCCACGACCCCCATATCTTCACAGCCCATCGGGGCGCATGCGCCCCAATCAACGGGCTGGACTTAGTTCATATAACTTTCATACCAATTTGATAGAGCACTCGTATGGACCTCACGGCGTAGCGGTACAATTCTTAGAGAGATAATCCGCGTCTCATAAGCCGAACCCCCTGTCTAAGTGAGGGTGTCTGAAACTGGGTTAGACCTCCGAGGTCTACGGACGGCCTTTTCGGTAGCAAAAGTGCTGCTCTTGCAAGCAATTTGCCCGACGAAGCCGCCCCGTGAAGACCTCGGAGGTCTGGAGTCCGAATTCTCAGACACCCTCCAAGTGAGGGTGGTCACCAGCCTGAGCAAGAGGCAGTCTGCCAGAGGGCAAGTGCATCAGCCCTCCGCTTCGCTGTCCCTGCGCGCTCTGCACAGGAGCCGGCGGCCACCACAATGGAGGACGCGAAGATGTCCATACGAACGTCGATAACGAAAGCCGGCCTGGTCGTCGCGCTACTCGCCGTCGGCCTGCTTGCTGGCAACAGTCTTACGGCCTACAGTGACAGTCCGCCGATTGATGTGCATTCGGCTCTCGGCACGGCCAAAGGCCGGCCAGTCTCCGTGCCCGGTCAGCTCATCGTGGAGTTCGCGCCGGCGACCGGCCCAACGCTTCAGAGTCAGGTGTTGGAGGGCTATGGTCTCACCGTGCTTGACCGGATGGACACTGCACCGTTCGTCCTGGTGGAACTCGGCCCAGACAAAAAGCCGGAAGCGGTCGCCGAGGATCTACTCCAGCATCCGGCGGTAGCCTCGGCCGAACCCAACTACTACCGCTATGCCCACTTCACGCCCAACGACACGTACTACTCGTATCAGTGGCACTTCCCCATGATTCAGATGCAGCAGGCATGGAATCAATCCACGGGGGCCGGTGCGACCGTGGCGGTGGTCGATACCGGCATCGCCTACGAGACCTATGGCAGCTACCAGCAGGCATCGGATCTGGCCGGCACGACCTTTGTGCCGGGCTACGATTTCATCAACAACGACACGCATCCCAACGACGACAACAGCCATGGCACGCACGTGGCCGGCACCATCGCCCAGACCACGAACAACAGCAAAGGTACCGCCGGCATCGCATTCGGCGCCCGGATCATGCCTGTCAAGGTGCTGGATGCCGGCGGCACCGGAACATCCTGGCAGGTGGCGCAGGGTATCCAGTGGGCCACGGACCACGGGGCCAACGTCATCAACCTGAGCCTGGGAAGCTCATCCAGTTCCAGCGTTGAGGGAGACGCGGTTCAATATGCATACGATCGAGGTGTGACCGTGGTGGCGTCAGCCGGCAATGGCGGCTCCAGTTCGGTCCAATACCCGGCCGCCTACAGCGTGGTCATATCCGTGGGTGCGGTGCGCTACGACGAGAGGTTGGCCTACTACTCGGAACATGGGCCGGCGCTAGACGTGGTAGCGCCGGGTGGGGACACGAGCGTCGACCAGAACGGCGATGGCTACGGCGATGGTGTCCTCCAACAGACCTTCAATCCAAGTACGCAGGACCCAACCGACTTCCGGTACTACTTCTTTCAGGGCACCTCAATGGCATCGCCCCACGTGACCGCCGCGGCTGCCCTGCTCATTGCCAAGGGTGTGGCCACAACACCCGACGAGGTTCGGACTGCTCTTGAGTCGACTGCCAAGGACCTGGGGAGTCCCGGGCGGGACAACACCTACGGCTATGGCCTGATCCAGGTCGCCGATGCCCTGGCCTGGAACGGTGGCGGCCCACCCCTCCCGCCGACCGCGACTCCAACCGGGCCGACGCCCACGCCTACGGCAACCACCGTCGCCTCGACGACTCCGACGCCGGCCAATGACTGGGAAGCGCGTGTGGTGCAACTGATCAACAACAACCGCGCCAACCAGGGGCTGCCGCCGCTATCGGTTGACAGCCGGCTGGTGCAGGCCGCTCGCCGACATAGCCAGGACATGGCAACCAACAACTTTTTCGATCACTATGGCTCCGATGGGTCCAGCCCCTTCGATCGGATTCGCGATGCCGGCTACAGCTTCCGCTCAGCCGGCGAGACCATCGCCGGTGGATATACCTCACCTGAGTCGGCTGTGAATGGATGGATGAACAGCAGTGGTCATCGAGCCATTCTGTTGGGCAACTTCGATGAAGTCGGCGTTGGCTACGTGTACAATGCCAACTCCACCTATCGCTACTACTGGACGGCCGATTTCGCCATTCCCAGCGGCAGCAACCCGACCGCTACCCGAACCTCGACGCCGACGCGCACCCGTACCCGTACGCCCACGGCAACACCGACTTCCACAGCCACTTCGACGCCGACGAGCACGCCTTCGCCGACCATACCGCCGACGCCGGCCATCCCCCCTGAAAACTGCGGAGACCTGGATGGCAACGACTTCGTGGATGCACGTGACGTGCAGATCGCAGCCTCTGATTGGGGAAACGGGTTCGGCTCACAGGCGGACTTGAACGGGGATGGCATCGTGGACATCCGCGACATCATGATAATCGCGGCGGAGTGGGGGATGCGGTGCACGCGCAACTAGAGCTTTGATCGCCGAAGGTCTCCCGACCGAGGCGAAACGGGCGCTCTTTGATCGCCGAAGGTCTCCCGACCGAGGCGAAACGGGCTCGGTCAGGAGACCTTCGCCCAACAGAAACTGGCTGGATGGCTGAGTACTCTGCAAGCCATCCAGCCATCCAGCCATCTAGCCATCTATTCTCCGTTCGGCCAAGGCTATGGCGATGTCTGCGGCGATGCCGGCGTTGTTCTCCAGCAGCGCGATGTTGGCCCGTGTGGAGTCGCCGCCCGTCAGCTCACCGAGGCGTGCCAGCAAGAAGGGGGTCAGGTCTCTGCCCGTGACGCCCTGAGATCTGGCCTCGTGTTCAGCCTGGGCAATCACGTTGCGGATGCGTTCGGCAGGAATCTCGGCGCCGGCCGGCACGGGCACACCCACCAGAACTGCCGCCGGCAATCCCAACTGCCGGCCAGCCCGCGCGATGGCGGCGACCTCCTCCGCTGATTCGACGCGAGCGGCCACCGTTAGCCCGCTGCTGCGGCTGTAGAATGCCGGAAACTCGTCGGTGCCATAGCCGATGACCGGCACACCGTGGGTTTCCAGCCACTCGACAGTTCGCGGCAGGTCCAGAATGGCTTTGGCGCCGGCGCTCACCACCACGATGGGCGTGCGGGCCAGCGCCGGCAGGTCGGCCGAGATGTCCATCGCCTCGCCAGGGTGTACACCACCGATGCCGCCGGTGGCGAAGACGGCGATGCCAGCCCGATGGGCGGCCCAGGCAGTGCTGGCAACCGTGGTGCCGCCATCCCACTGCTGTGCAGCAGCGATGGGCAGGTCCCGCAGGCTGATCTTGTGGGTATCGGTGCTCTCTGCCAGTTGCTGGATTTCGTCGGCGGTCAACCCGACCCGGACGCGGCCGGCAATCACGCCCACCGTGGCCGGCGCCGCCCCGCGCTGGCGCACGATTTCTTCCAGCCGGCGCGCCACCTCCAGGTTGGTGGGCCAGGCCATGCCGTGGGTAATCACCGTCGATTCCAGCGCGACGACGGGCTGGCCGGCGGCCAGGGCGTCGCTGACGTTTGGTGAGGTAACAAGGGTCATGCGATTTCTCCGTGGTAACGACTCAGCGAAGCTTCGCCTCAAACCGACAAGGGGTCAACAACTTCTCACGGATGGTTACTACTCAGCCACCCTCCCGCAGGTTGCGATGCGCAATGGTTTTGCATCCGACGAACGGCCTTGAACAGCGATTCTCGGCCAGAAAGGCTCTAAACCTGCGGGAGGGTGAGTAGCTACCACGGATGGAAAAAAACACGGATAAAAACAACAGAGAAAGTCGGATTCTATCCGTGTTTCTTTCTATCCGTGAGGAAAACTTGCTCTGTTTGTAAAGAATTCCCTGTCTCAAGGAATCTAGCTAGCCATCCAGCCATCCAGCCATCCAGCCAAATCCGTGCTTAGCGGCGCATCCGGCTGACCTCAAGCCCGTTGCCGATCGGCACGGTCAGGCTCTCCAGCCGCGGATGCGTTCGGACGAAGGAGTGATACGCCGCCAGTTCGGCTGGATGGGTCAGCGCGTTGTCGGATACGATGAGGCCGCCAGTCCGAAGCTGCCGCCGGTCCAGCAGCAACTGCAAGTAGTCGAGTTGCTGTTCCTTGCCGGCGTCGAAAAAGACCAGGTCGAAGGAGCCGGTCAGTTTCCTCAGCACGCGCGCTGCATCGCCCATCCGCAGATCGACCACGTCGGACAGGCCGGCCTGGCGGAAGTTGCGGCGCGCCAGCTTCACCTTCGCCGAATCGCGCTCCACGGTGATGAGCTTGCCGGCGGTGCGCTGGAGTGCTGTCGCCAACCAAATGCCGGAATAGCCGTTGGACGTGCCGATCTCCAGCACCCGGCGCGCGCCCAGGGCCCGCACCAGAATGTGGAGAAAGTGCCCGGCTGTGTGAGGGATATTGGACATTCCTTTGTGCTCTTGGGCGAAGGCTTCGAGATCCGCAAACAGCGCCAGAATGTGGGCCGGCAGCCGCTCATCCACCTTCAGACTGACTGCCTCGCCGCGCCCGATGGGCACGACCACCGTCTCCAGATTCGGATGGGCTTCGACTTGCTCGAGATATGGGGCCACGAGATCGGCGTGCGAGGTCGAATTGTCCGCGATGATGAACCCGCCGGCCCGCACCAGGGGAAACACCAGCTCGAACTGGCCGGCGTAGTCTTCCTTCTCGGCGTCCAGGAAGGCGAAGTCGAACCGACGGTCGTCGGGCGAGAGGCCGGCCAGGTACGCTTCGGCGCGCCCTGTGTGCACCGTCACGACCTCGTCGAGGCCGGCCTGGGCCAGGTTGCGTCGCGCCTGAGCGGCTCGTGCATCCTCCAACTCCAGCGACAGCACGTGGCCGGCATTGGCCTGGGCCGCCAGCCCGAGCCAGATGGTCGAGTAGCCGATGGAGGTGCCGATTTCCAGGAAGTCACGCGCCTTCACGGCCCGTGCCAGCAGATGCAGAAACTGACCAACTTCGCGGGGGATGCTGCGGCCCCGCTGTTCCGGGGGCAGTCCCAACGCCCGTTCCCGTCGGTCGCGCTCTTCCAGGTCGCGCAGGAAAGAATCGACGTCTGAACCCATGTCTACAACCTCAACCGCCACGCCCCGAGAAGCCGATGAGAATCAGCAAGCCCAGCGCGACAGCCACCGCAAACTCGATGAGGACACGCCGACTCAGGTTCCTCTGGATCAACTGCTGGGCGAAGCCGGTGGCGACGTAGAACACCAGCAGGAGCAGGCCGCCGCCGGCCAGACTATCGACAGGCTTGTGGTTCAGCACCCAGGTCGCCAGACCGACGAGAACGGCTGTCACCGCTGCGTGTGGCCATATCCTGGTTGTGGGGCCGGCTGACCAGCGCAACAATGCCAGCGCCAACGCGAAACCGAGGAGGGTCGTGGCTGTGCCGGAAAGCACGGTGCGCATGTGTAGGCTGTAGATGGCTGTGAACGCCAGTAGCGCCGCAGCGTAGGCGAGGACCGCCAGGCCGGCGCGCGCCGCCGGGCAGAATCGGCTGGATGGATCAGCGGCGTGGGCTTCGGCCAGGAGCACCAGCACCAGACCGATGCCGGCGCCGGCCAGGAGCAGGAACCACGGCGCAGACAGGGGTTGGAACTTCACCAGCAGCAGAGGGGGTGCACCGGCTGCGATGCCGGGGAGAACCCAGGCCGGTGCTGTCTGGCGGTATCCTGCTTCCACCCTGGCGGGCTGAAGCCGAAGTAACCCGTCTGTGCCGGCCGAAACCAGGATCACCAGCACGAAAGCCACCAACCAGGCCCCGGAAAACCGCAAGGTCAGAGGCGAATCGAGGACGATCAACGGCAGGGTCCAGGCAGGCAAGTCCACGCGGGCTGTGAGCACCCACCCCGCGACAACGAGAACCACCAGCCGGCTGATCTGCCCCAAATTGACCATCCAATCTCCAATCCCCAATACCCAATACCCAATACCCAATCTCTACTCCCCAGCCACCGCCTGCGTCGCCAGAACTTGATCCATGTACCGCTGCATGATCGGCTCTGTCATCATCCCCCGATGCGCGGCCGTAATCTTGCCATCCCGTCCGACGAAGTAGCTGGTGGGGAACGCGCGAATTCGATACGGCCCGTCGGCGATCTCACTCTTCAAGTCGAGCAGGATCGGAAACGTGAGGCCCATGCTGTTCACAAAGCTTTGAACCACGGTGATGGATTCCTGGACGTCCACTGCCAGGACGACGAAGCCCTCGTCCTGGTACTTCTGATACATTGCGTCCATCACAGGCATCTCGATCCGACAGGGGCCGCACCAGGTGGCCCAGAAGTTGATGAGAACCGGCTGTCCTTTGAAGTCGCTGAGGCTAATCTCCTCGCCTTTCAGGTTTTTCAGTGTGAAGTCCGGCGCCAGGTCTCCCGCGCTGGGCGTGCGCCCGATGGAGGTGGTGACGCCGGCTGACGAGCGCGGTTGGGCCGGCGGGGCCTGGACACGCGGCGGTGATTGGACTTGGGGGAACTGTTGCGGCTGCACCGGCAGCACTGGCTGTGGCCCGGTGGCGGCCGGCGGTGCCTGGCGGCCGGCGGTGGCTGACGATGCGGGGCCGCTGATGTTGCGGCCCATCCACAGGCCGGCGGCCAGCGCCCCACATATACCCACGAATGCCGCTAGCCCCACCACGGCGTGGGCCCAGCTTATCCGCAGGACAACGGCATTATCATCGTCCTCGATCGACTCGACTTGTTCAACATTCGTGTCCATCATTCGTGTCCTGGTCTCCCTGGTCATACACTCCGCGCTACGATCAAAGTCCTACAATCTGTAAGAATTCATTTAGTGGTAACGAACAGATCGGCACATAGTTACGGGCAGTGGGGGGCGAGGCAAGGCGGCGTAGGGGCGAGGCAAGGCGGCGTAGGGGCGAGGCAAGGCGGCGTGAGGCCTCGGCTACAAACAGGTCTGCTCT
>JBHHXF010000067.1:0-11238 GCA_046756905.1 Anaerolineae bacterium
TCCACTCCTTCACCGCCGACGACGTGGATCGGGGCATCAGCCTGCCCTACATCAAGCTGGCCGTGATCCGGCCCAGCACGATCCCGTCGCTGGTAACGGAGGTCTTGCAGAAGCTCGTCAACGAGGAGTTGTGGTACCTGCATCCGCGCGGCGAGCGCTACTACTTTTCCAATATCCCCAACCTGACGCGCATGCTTCGCGACAAAAAAGAACTCATCGACCCCAGGCGCGTCCGCTCGGAGCTGGAGCGACGGATCAAGCGCGAACTGGGGACGAAGTTTCGCTGCTATCTCTGGCCGGCGTCGTCCGATGCGCTGCCCGACAACCGCGAGCTCAAACTGGCTGTTCTGGACCCCGAGGCGACGCCGAGCCTGCAATCGCTGGCCGGCTGGATCGACCGACGCGGCGACAGCTTCCGCGTCTACAAGAACACCCTGTTCTTCGCCATCCCCGATGCTGGCCGGCACGGACGCATTGAAGATGAGATTCGAGAATGCCTGGCTCTTCACGAGATCAAGGAAGAAATCGAGCGCGATGAGCGTCCTGGCATGGGTGAGAAAAAGGCCGAGGTGGACCGGCGAATCCAGGATCTGGAAGAGCAATTGCCGCTGCGAATGAATCGGTCTTCCCGGGCTCAATCCAATTCCACGAGGACGTGTTTCTGCTGACTCCAGAGCGGGCGCAGACACTGAAGCAGAAAGTCACGGGTATAGGGCCAGAACCTCCTTCGCCTGTCCCTGAACCGAAGCCCCAACCCGGTCCTGGACCGTCACCCGGACCTGCGCCGAAGCCACGAAAACCGGATGAACGGATTGAGCGGCTCGTACGCAGGTTGGCAGGATTTCGGAGATTGAAATGCAGCTTGATGAGTTCGGATAATTGCAGTACAATGCAGCTACACCGGAAAGATGACAGCCTTTTCTGTTACGCAATACGCAGTACGCAGTACACAATCCCATGCATGACCCAATCCGACTAGAAGTCTTCAAACACCTTTTCGCCTCCATCGCCGAAGAAATGGGTGTGGTCCTGCGGCGCACCGGCTACTCGCCCAACATCAAAGAGCGGCGGGACTTCTCATGCGCCCTCTTCGACGCCGAAGGGCGCATGATCGCCCAGGCGGCCCACATCCCGGTCCACCTGGGAGCCATGCCTATCTCCGTGCGCGAAGCTGTGCAGACCATGGACTTCACCCCCGGCGACGTAGTCATCCTGAACGACCCGTTCCACGGCGGAACCCACCTGCCAGACATCACCCTGATAACCCCCATCCCTTCGACAGACGCCGGCGATGGCCAGCAACTGTTCGGCTTCGCTGCCAACCGCGCCCATCATTCGGACGTCGGCGGGATGGCGCCGGGATCCATGCCACTGTCCCAGGAGCTGTACCAGGAGGGCGTCATCATTCCGCCGCTGAAGCTGGTCGAGGCCGGCCACCTCAACCAGGGATTGATGGACCTGCTGCTGGCCAACGTCCGCACGCCCCAAGAGCGGGCCGGCGACCTCCGTGCCCAGATGGCCGCCAACCACAAGGGCGTCGAGCGCATGGGAGAACTGGTGACCAAGTATGGCCGGCACGAGGTAGAAAACTACATGGCCGGCCTGCTCGCCTACGCCGAACGCATGACCCGCCGGCTCATCCAGGACCTGCCCGACGGCACCTACACCTTCCGCGACCGCATGGACGATGACGGCGTGGACCCCGAGCCGGCTGAGATCGCCGTCGCCATCACCATCCAGGGCGACGAGGCTATCGTGGATTTCACCGGCACCTCCCCCCAGCGCAAGGGCAGCATCAACGCCGTGTACGCCATCACCCTCTCGGCCACCTACTACGTGTTCCGGTCGCTCATCGGGCTGGACATCCCGTCCAACAGCGGCTGCCTGGAGCCGATCAAACTCATCGCGCCCGAGGGGTCGCTGGTGAACGCGCGACCGCCGGCGGCCGTGGCCGGCGGCAATGTGGAGACATCACAGCGTATCACCGACGTGCTGCTGGGCGCGCTGGCCCAGGCCTGCCCGGATCGCGTGCCGGCAGCCAGCCAGGGGACGATGAACAACCTCACCGCCGGCGGCTGGGACCCGGAGCGGCAGCGTGCCTACGCCTACTACGAGACCATCGGCGGCGGCATGGGCGCCCGTCCTAACAAGGACGGCGCTGATGCCATCCACACCCACATGACCAACACCCTTAACACGCCGGTCGAGGCTCTGGAGTACACCTATCCGTTTCAGGTCCAGTGCTATGAGATTCGGCGTGGGTCAGGTGGGACCGGCAGGTTCCGGGGCGGCGATGGCATTCGCCGCGACATCGAACTGCTGCACGACGCCCATGTCACAGTCCTGTCCGAGCGACGGAAGTTTGCGCCATACGGACTGGCCGGCGGCGAGCCGGGTAAACCAGGCCGTAACATGCTGATCCGCGACGGACAGGAGCGCGAACTGCGGGGAAAGATCAGCCTGCCGGTAGAGGCCGGCGACGTGGTGAGCATCCGAACGCCAGGCGGTGGGGGGTATGGTCGTTGAGCGTTCAGACACAGATATGATCCCCTGGCGAAAAGCGGTACCGATCATCTCTCTATTCCTCCTGGCCCTACTGCCCCGCGTTCTCGCACTGAATACTTTCATTACCTGGGATGAACCTGTCTGGGTCTACAGGTCCATTCACTTTCTGACAGCCGTGTGGGCGGGCGACTGGGCTGGTACCCTGCTGACGGGGCACCCCGGCGTAATCACCATGTGGCTGGGATCCGTTGGAGTAGCCATTAAGAGTACATTGTTAAGCCCAGGCCTGACCACAGACCTGGGCTGGGTCAGCGCTCTGCCACGGCTAGACCCCCAAGATCTCGAAGCCCTGCGTCGCATCGCTCTTTTCCTGCCTGCCGCCAAGGTCCCTGTGGCCGTCGCCACCGCCCTCGCGACAGCGGGGGTCTACCCCCTCGCTCGGCGGTTGTTCAACCCTCGAGCGGCTTTCTTGGGCACCCTGCTAGCAGCCCTGGACCCCTTCTTTCTCGCCCATTCCCGTGTCCTCCACCTGGACGCCTTGATGAGCAGCCTCATGACTCTGTCACTGCTTAGCCTGCTGGTCTACTTGAAACGGGGGAGGCGGGTTGCTTTCCTGCTTCTGTCAGGGGGCATGGCGGGGTTGGCCGCTCTGAACAAGTCGCCGGCCTTATTCCTGCTCCCTTTCTCGGCGCTACTTATATCCCTGGATGGACTGAATCGCCGCGAAGTCCTTTCCAGGCAGATGCGTACCTTTCTCCTCTGGGCCGGCGCGGCCGGACTGATCATCCTGGTCCTTTGGCCGGCTTTGTGGGTCGATCCTGTTGGCGCCGTCCAGGGTGTGTTGGGCAAGGCTGCCGGCTATGCCGCCCAGCCCCAGGAGACCTCGAAATTCTTCGGCGGGCAACTCGTGGACGATCCGGGCCTCTGGTTCTACCCCGTCGCTTTCATGTTCAGGACTACCCCCCTCGCACTCCTGGGCCTGGCGGTTACCCTCTTCGCCCTGCTGGGGTATTTGAGATTCTTTCGAGACTTCCCCTCTCGACCAAGCGGGCAACGACGTTTCCAAATAGCGAGCCTCGGCATTCTGTTGGCGTACTCTGTGCTATTTGGAGCTTTCCTAAGCCTTGGAGCTAAGAAGTTCGACCGTTACCTCCTGCCCATCTTTCCCGCCCTGGATCTTGTGGCCGGCGTTGGCCTGGGTTTCCTGATAGAATTGGCGGGCCGCGGAAGGGCTACTGCCCGATTGTTTCTGGTTGGCCTTTCTGTAGCTCTGCTCTTCCAGGCCGGTCTTGTCTTCTCTTACCATCCGTACTACATTGCCTACTACAACCCTCTCCTGGGCGGATCGAGCCGCGCTCCTGAAGTGCTGCCTGTGGGCTGGGGGGAGGGTATGGATCGAGTAGCCCAATATCTGAATCAACAGAAGGACGCAGAAGGACTCCGGGTAGCCAGTGGAGGAATGCCAGGCTTGGGGCCTCTCTTCGTAGGGCAGACGGTTCCTTCCACCGAAGACAGCCTGGTGACTGCCGACTATGTGGTCCTATACATCAGCGACTGGCAGAACGAGTCTCCTCTGGTCTCCGTCTTCGCTGGAGAGCAGCCGAAATACGCCGTTCGCCTCCACGGCATCGACTACGCCGGAGTCTACCGCAACACCAGCGATGTAGCGCCCCTGGACTACCTGCGGAGCCAAACCCAACCCGGTGATGTCATACTCGTCAGTGGGCCTTCCCTCCTGACCAAGCATTACGAGGGGGACGCGCCCTTGTACGTGCTGGCCGGCGACGTTACCGAAGCGGGGCTTGTGGCCGAACTAAACAAGTTGGCGGCCGGGCACCGGCGAGTTTGGTATGTGTCTTACCCCGACGCGCCTAGCGCCCTTCAGCGCCTCGCCCGTTTCTATCTCAGCACCCAGGCCTACAAGCTTGAGCAACGCTCCTTCCCCACGACGACCATCATTCGCTACCTGTTGCCTGATCACCCATCCTTTGAGGCATTGCCCCTTGAGGGGGTATCTCCGGCTCCCAACTTCTCGGACAAGCTTTCGTTGCCGAGGGTTGGTTTATCTGCGGGGGTCGCCCAGTGGGGCCAAGACCTGGGCGTGGTGTTGGAGTGGCAAGCCTCGGGGGAAGTGGCTGAAGACTACACAGCCTTTGTCCATCTGGTCGATGAAGAGGGGCGACTCTGGGGCCAAGAGGACAGGCTGGTCCAGGATGACTCGCGCCAGCCAACCTCAGCCTGGGGAAGCGGGAACAGGACGGTGGAGAGGTATGCTTTGCCACTGCTGGCCGGCATTCCCCCTGGTAAGTACCAGGTGAAGGTTGGCCTCTACAAATCGAACACTGGAGAACGGCTCAACCTATTGAATGAGAACGGAACTCTTGGTGGCACCGCGTACGCTCTAGGGGAAGTTCAGGTCACACCCTCACCTCTGGCGCCTTCCCTGGATGATCTTGCTATCCCCCATTCTTTGTCGATGGTGTTAGGGGGCCGGCTAAAGCTATTGGGCTACGGGCTGAGCAAAGAGGTAATAAGGCCGGGCGACGCCTTAGCCCTTACCCTTTTCTGGCAAACCCCAGCCAGAATAGAGGAGAACTTCTGGCTCCTTTTAGAGCTAAAAGATGAGATGGGTGAAATACGAGCTAGAGGCAGATTCTCTCTGGCCAACGTAGATTACCCAACCAGCCGATGGCAGGCCGGGGAGGTGATCCGCGGCCGGTATGACCTGCCGATTGAGGCAACAGCATCCGGCGGCGAGGCACAACTCCTGGTATCTCTCATGAACGCTGCTGGCCGGCCTGTGCTCCCCGAGAAACTGCTCTTGACGACGCTCTCAGTCGAGGCTCCGGCGCATAGCTTCACCATCCCCCAGATGCAGCATCCCTTGAATGCCAGCCTGGGCGAGCGCATCACCTTTCTGGGATATGATATGCCGAGAAACCGGGTTGCGCCGGGGGATACACTCCCACTAACCCTCTATTGGCAGACAGAGCGTTCCACAGAGACTGGCTACACCGTCTTCATTCACCTCCTGGATGCCCAGAACCGCATCTGGGGCCAGACAGACAATGTCCCAGTAAATGGTACCCGCCCAACGACAGGCTGGCTACCAGGTGAGGTCATCGCTGATCGCTATGACATTCCCATTGACCCGGCTGCGCCGGCCGGCGAATACTTCGTCGAGATCGGAATGTACGACCCCAGGACTCTGGAGCGTCTGCCGGCGGAGGCCGGCGGGCAACGGCTCCCTGAAGATCGAATCCTTCTCAAGAATGTTCAAATAGAGCCCTAATTGACACGCTCCACGGAGATGCGTGTCACACCTAAAGATTATGGGCAGCATTTTGATGTCAATCCAGGGTGATGTATAATGCAATGTATAGATTTAACCGCTCCATAAGACTGGGAGGGAGGACACAGTATGGCGACCAAGGTGCGCAAGCAAATCTATATCGAACCTCACCAGGATGTGCTCATCAAGCGATTAGCAAAGGAAAGAGGCACAACCGAGGCTGAGGTAATCCGCCGGGCTATCGACCAACACACCCGTCTGCTGCATTTTCCCAGGCGTGATCTTGCCGCCTGGGAAGATGAGAGAACTTTTATTATCCATCTGATCCACCAGGGGGCCGTTCCTGGCGAGCGAACCTGGCGCAGAGAGGAACTTCATGATCGCTAGTGTCCTCGTAGATACAAACGTCCTGGTCTACGCTTATGACCGCTCCGAACCGGAGAAACAGAAGCTGGCGCTAGAGGTTCTGGACCGCCTGGCTGTGACCGGAGCCGGCGCGATCAGCACGCAAGTCCTATCAGAGTTCTTCGTCGCCGTGACCCGAAAGATTGCCACTCCATTGAGTGCGCCGCAGGCGTACGACCGGATGAAGAACTATCTTCAGAGTTGGACAGTGATAGATCTAACCGGCACGATTGTCCTGGAAGCGGCACGCGGGGTGCGCGATCATCAGTTCAACTTCTGGGATGCACAAATCTGGGCCGCAGCGCGGTTGAACCAGATTCCGGTGGTTTTCAGCGAGGACTTCAACGCGGGTCAGGTCACGGAAGGAGTTCGTTTTGCGAACCCCTTCGCGGAAGACTTCCAAGCAGAGGACTGGTTGGTCGGGTAGGGTCCAACTACGCGCCTACGGCGCCCCGTATCGCAGAACGAGCCCGCCGTTGCCAACAGCCCAGCCGTTGCTTAGCGTCTCGTCAACCCAGATGGCGTTGAGTGGGCCGGCAGTCGTGTGGGCGACCTCCTCCCAGCTTCCGCCGAAGTACCGGAAGATTGCCCCCTCCGCTCGTGGCCCGGTGTCGAGAGTCGCAGACGCCCACAGGCTATCCGGGCTCATGACGTGCAGCCCCGTAACCCCGCCCGTGTAGAAGGCGCGAGGGATCCGTGTCTCGGTCCAGCGTCCGTTGGCGTACCTGACAATCACTCCACCGTCGCCGGCCGCCCAGCCGTCCGTTGTTGAAACCATCTCAATGGCGCGCAGACCCCCGCTCGCCCGGAACGTGGAAGCCTGAGCCCATCGGCCATCGTAGCGGTATATGTGGCCGGTTTCAGCAATGACCCATCCCCGGTCCGGCGACGGCATCGCTAGGCCGGTGTAGGGGTAACTGGTCCAGCCGACGTACTGCCATTGCTGGCCGTCTAAACGCAGGATTGTCCCGCGCTTGTAGCCCAGCGCCCAGGCGTCATTCTCCGAAAAAGCGTAGATGGCCCGGAAATCCTCGTCCTGATCCAGCATGATGGCCGGCATCGGCATCTTGCTGAAGGAAACGCCGCCGTTGGTGGTTCGCCAGATGGTCTTGTCATCGCCGGCGATGAACCCCACCTGATCGTTGACCATGTAGATGTCGCGCAGAGTGGCAGTGCCCCACGCTGAGTAGGTCCAGTTGTTGCCGCCATCTTGCGTCTGCGCCACGAATCCGTTCTCTCCCACGATAAACCCGTGCAGCGCATCAGTGAACGCGACGTCGTGAAGGTTCACGGCTGGAAAGGTCGGGATACTGACGCCGCTACAATCTGGACCCGAGCCGGGGCACCAGACAGCCGGTCTGGGTGTAGTCGTAATCGTCGGCGTAGGTGTCACCGTTGGCGTCGGCGTCGAAGTCGGTGGGGCCTGAGTCGGCGTCTTTGTGGCGGTCGGCGTCGAAGTGGCCGGCGTGGTTGGCGTCGGGGTCGCCGTGGCCGTGGGAGTCGCAACGGTCGGCACCACAATAGGCCGGCCAAACCAGCTATTCGCCACAATTGGCAAGTAGGCGATATGAACTCGCAGGGGCGGAACGAACAACGTTTCAGTCGGCGATGGGGTGGGCGTGTCTGTCGCCGTGGGGGTACGCGTGACGGTTGGGGTCGGCGTGGCGGGGCCTCGCGGGTGGAACCGCATGAGGCCCCATCCGTTGGTCCCCACCCAGATGTCGCCGTCCGGTGCAACCCGGATGACCTCGACGTCGCTGGCGGCCACGGGCGAGTTGGCGGGCGACCAGGTGACCCACTCCGTTCCATCCACTGTGAGCTTGATCCCGCCGGCAGCCCGGTCAGCCAGGCTGTCATCTTCTTGCCCGTTCGCATCCACATCCATGCCGCCGCGTGATGTTCCAATCCACACGAACCCGTTCTCATCGACGGCGATGGAAGAGACCCAGCCTTCGTTTTCGAAGGCCTGGCTGGACCAGGCATCGGCCTGCCACCAGTTGATGGCGGCCGGCACGTACGGCTGATTATCAACCAGCGTCTGGCGAGTCAGGGAACGCGTGCCCAACGCGCCGGCCCAGGCTGTGCCGTCCGGCCCAACACCAATGCTCTGGATCACAGCCTCATTTCTGCCTTCACGGAAAGACTCAATGCCGTCCCGCGTGGTCCACGAGGTCCAGTCGCCGGTCTCGTAGTCGTAGCGCGCCACACCACCCCCTTGCGTGCCGAAGCCCGTGAAGTACGGCGCGGTCGAGATCCAGAGCTGCCGGCGGGAGCAATCGGGGGCGATGCCTGTGACCAGGTTTGACGGGATGGTCCGGTACTGAATAGGCCCGGCCCACTGATCGTTGCTCAGGCTGTGGGGGGACCCCATGGTGTCCAGCGTCATGAGACCCAGGCCGCTGTTATCGCGCAGGCTGCCCAGAGCAATCCAGAGTTCGCCGTCACAGCCAACCGCCAGGGCCGACATCCGGTCGTCGAGCAGGCCGGCGTACTGGCCGCCGGTGTTGGCATCGGTTCGCATCGTCCAGCGAGATCCATCGTAGACGCTCAGGCCGCCGTCGGTCCACGCGCCGCCCCGTCGCCCCTGGATTTCCCACGTGGCCGGCTGAGTGCCCAACCAGACAGGGTCGCCGTGCATAGCGATGGCGGTTATATTGTTGCTGGCCAGGCCGGTCCACGGCTTCACACCATCATCGTCAGTGCTTTCCTTCGTGAACTGGGTCCACGTATCGTCCTCGGGGTCCGTGGTTCCCTGCGTGTTGAGCAGAAGCGCACCGATGCCGTATCTGCGCTCTCGCTTGTTGCCCGTGGCGACCCATACCTGGCCGTCCCAGCGGGTATCGTCCTGGCCCACCGCAAGATCAGTTATGTAGTTGTACGGCATGGTAGAATTGGCCGTGGAAAGAGGCTCGTGGAACATCTGCGCGCCGGGTTCCTGACCTGAGCTCGCTGCTGGATTCAAAGAGCTGATGCCGTGACCCATGCCGAATCGGCCGCCCGTTCCCATCCATACCGTGCCGGCCCCCTCGTCCATGGCCTGCACGCGATTATCCGACAAACCGTTGTCAGTGGTGAGGCACTCCCAGGTGTCGTCATCCTTGGTTTGGACTGTGCCAGCGTGATCCAGCCGGCACACGCCGGCGCCGGCCCCGCTGCTCGCTTTGTACATCCCCAGCCAGACCGTGGTCTGCCACTGGGGATTGTCGGCTGGACCGAAGGCCACGCTCTCCACATCGTTGGTCGGCAGTCCATCGTACTTGGTGAATCGAACGTAGCCCAGACCCCGGTCGCCGTTGAAGGGGAAGGCGATGACGCCCCGGCCCCGCATAGCAGCCCAGACGTTGCCATCTGGACCCAGAGCTAACCGGTTGATGATGCAACTGACGCCGGCGTCTCGCTGCGGCCCATCCTCACAGGTCCAGGTTTTCCATTCATCATCCTCGGTCTCCGGGGTGCCGGCATGGTCCAACCGGCTCAACCCGCCGTAGATCGGGAGCCACTGGCCCTCATCGTCGCTGTCGAACTGGCGGAAGTCCCACTGCTTCTGAGTTGCCACCCAGACGCGGCCCTGTCCTGAGCCCGTCGAAGGATCGCCCGGAACCGGCAGGATGTCAGTGATGTTATCCGATGCCAGGCCAAGGGTAATGTCACCGCTTCTGCGCGTGATCGTGTTCGCAACTGTGTAGAGCTGAAGCCACTCGTCGTCGGCTGGATCGAGGTTGCCTTGGGTGTCTACTTTGGCCAGGCCGCCGCCGGCGTATGCCTGCGTTTCGCTGTCCCAGTACTGGCTCGTGCCGATCCACAGATAGCCGGCCTCGTCCATGGCAACGGCGGTGACGCGATCGGAGGGCAGATTGCCACCGGTGGTCTCTCGGGTGTAGGTGTACCACACGTCGTCGGCCTTGTCGGACGTTCCGTGGTCATCCAGAACGCTGAGTCCGTAATCGGTGGCCAGCCACTTGTGTCCACCGGAGTCGATGTAGATGTCGCGGACGGTGTTGCCCACGAGTCCGTCCTGAGGCTTGAGGAACTGGACGAAAGTGCTATTGGTGGTATCCCAGCGGACGACACCGCCGGCGCGCGTGCCGGCCCAGAGCGTACCGCCCTCCATGGCCAGGGCGAGAATGTCGTCGCCGTTGGCGTAGGTGTACCAGTCACCATCGGGAGGGAACAGCGGTTCCTCCTGGGCCGTTATTGATAGTGGGTGCATCGGCGAGCTCATGAGAATCAAGCCGAGGACGGCGATTGCCGAGAGACAAATGCGTAGTCTCAAATCTCGCGCTGTCGAGTGATAGCTGTTCAATTCTTCCTATCCTCCTGGTCCCCAGGCTTGATTGAGCGCCACCGCCGATTGACACACCGTCTTCACACTGGATGAGGTCATCGGCCGGGGTTGCTGTGTACAAGCCTTCATGTGTGCATAAACAAACACGCCTGAAGGCACAGGCGTGTTCGCGATTGCACCCGATATCTCATCTTTACAGACGAATTATGGCGGGGACAGGTGCGTCAGTTGGAGTTTCATATGGCGAAAACGGAGGCAGAACGAAGCCTGCGCGTCTTCCGGTCGATTGGCAGGGAATTGGTTAGCCAGCCACCTCCCCATTGTGCTACTATCTGCTGCACACGATTATCAACTGCGGAATCCGACTTGCCGGGGCCGTGGACCATGGGTATACTTGGAGACAATCAAACCGATCCTACCCAGTCTGTGAAACCTGAGGTTATGATGTCTCACCAGCCGGCTATACGTGAGCGGTATATCGAATGGCTACGCCTTTCATCGACACGGCGCCAGCCACCGCCCGAAGACCAACTGGCCCTTGCATGGCAGGTTGCCCGCCGGGCCGCACAGTTACTGCGTGAGCGATATGGTGTGGGCCGGGTCCGGGTTTTTGGCTCGCTTGTTAATCCAACCCAATTTCATGCCGGTTCGGATGTTGACCTGGCTGGTTACTACTCAGCCTGCCTAATGCCGGCGGTTGATGAACCTTGAGAATTTAATCCGGTAACGCGGCAACTCGCCCGGCCGGCGC
>JBHHXF010000068.1:0-11233 GCA_046756905.1 Anaerolineae bacterium
GATAGTTACGTGCGGCTCACTGACGCGACCGGTTCGATAGCGGCCGGCGACGGCGTCGCTCATGCCACCAAGCCCGACGTCATCCTGCTAGATGCGGACGGCAAGGTGATCGGCGTTGAGTACGAGATCCCCGAGGTCGTGGATCCCGCGCCCACGGTGGCCGGCCACCCGCTGGTGTTCACACCGCCCCATCCAGGCATGGAGTCTGATCACATGTCGCTGCACATCTACTTCGTGGGGAGCGAAGAGCGCCGCTTCGGCACCTGGAATTCAGCGGTGGTTTGTCCCGCCGGCAGCACGCCGGCCGCAGCGATGTTGCCACAAACCGGCGCCGGTCAGGGATCCACTGGCATGCTGGTCAGCCTTACCCTGCTCATCTCCGCACTGGCTTTGGCCAGCAGCGGACTGTACCTGCGTCGCAGAGCAGCCGGCCCTCTCACGTGAGGAACGGGCGCCCTACGGCGCAGACGCCACCCATCAACAGCAGGGGATGCAGCCGCAGGTTGCATCCCCTGATCATTACTACGGCCTGCCAACCATTGCCGCCGACCTGTTCTCCAGACCAAAGGCTTGATTGCAACCTCGGAGCACTTCCTGCGTAGGAGATTGTGTGCCCCAACTGCTAAGGAATGAGAATCAAATAACTTACGCGTTTGCTCCCGCCAGATTGTCAAATCCGGCGGCTTGTGGCCTGGATTTGGCAATCCAGGCCGAGCAGAACAGGCAAGTTATTCAATCCCTATTCCTAACCTGGCTGGGTCTTGCCCATCTGCCACTGAGAAAACGCAGCCGACGCCGCTCTTGACAGCTTGGGCGGGTGGGTATACCATCGGCGAGACGAGATGCGAGGCGAACCGGCCGTTCGTGGCCGGGTTGGAAGAATATCGAGCTGAGGTTGTTATGATTGACGTACTGTCGGCCTTTGGCCTTTCGTCGGCCGCCGGCCTGAACGCCTACCTGCCGCTGCTGATCGTCGGTTTGGTGGCGCGCTACACGGACCTGGTCACGTTGCGAGCACCCTGGAATGCGCTGGAGAATCCGTGGGTGCTGGGTGTGCTGGGTGTGCTGCTGGTAATTGAAATGACGGTGGACAAGATACCGGCGGTAGACACGGTCAACGACGTGATCCACACGGTGGTGAGGCCGGCCGCCGGCGCGCTCCTCTTCGCATCCAGCAGCAACGCGATCAGCGATGTGAATCCGGCGCTTGCGATGATCTGCGGGCTGCTGATGGCCGGCGGGGTCCACGCTGCCAAAGCGACGGCTCGCCCCGTGATCACGGCGTCAACCGGCGGTATCGGGAATCCGGTGGTCAGCCTGCTGGAGGACATCGTGTCGGCCGTCACCGCGATCGTGGCCATTGTGCTGCCGGCCCTGGCCGCGGTGGTGATCCTGGGTATGTTGGCGCTTTTCCTCTGGTGGTTCATTCGGCGACGCCAGCGACGGCTGACCGAAGCGTGAGTTGACTACCGACTGCGGACCGCCGGCCGCCGCCCCTATCTTTCATTGCATTCTTCGTTGTCCAGTCCGCCAGCCGTCTTGCTGGCGGGTTATCGGCGATCAGCTCTGACAGCCAGGTCTGGGCGTCATCGGCCAGGGCTTGGAACTGCGGATGACCGTTCACCAGGGCCCGGTTCAGACGCCAGGCGCGGGCGACGGTGGACTGGAAGAGGGCTTGATCGGCCGGATCGGAGAAGGCGTCCGCCAGGCGTTGCTGCCAGGGAATGAGTTGGGCCTCCAACCAGTCCAGAAAGAGCCTGCCCTGAGCCTGCCGAAGGGTCAACAACTCAGCGTACTGGTTTTCCAGCGTGGTCACCAGCTTCTTCACCCGGGGATGGTCCAATTGCCGCAGCCCCTCGAGGGTCTCATCCAGGAGCCATTGATTGATCGCCCGGTCTCGAATCTCGTCCGACCGCCAATCGACTAACTCCAAGGCGTCACACAGGCAGCCGTACCAGAAGCGGAACTGGTGGCTCATCTCCAGCGGCACGTCGGCGGCTTCCTCGGCCTCGACCCAGGCTGCCAGGCATGCGTCGTCAACCTGAGCCTTGAGCGCGGCCTGGTGTTCGTCTTCCGCCTTTTCCGGTCGCTTGAGCGCCAGGCGTTCCAGGTCCCGCAGCGTCTGCCCGGCCTTGTCCAGTATGTGCCAGACATCCTTCTGGACCGGGACAGAGAACTCGGCCTCCAGTAGCTGGGCGGCTTGCTTCAACGACTTGGGGTAGCAGCGTGCAGCGTCCTCGGTCAGGCCGATGATCCGTAAACCCCGGGTCTGCTGGTCGATGGCCAGACTCACACCCCAGGCTTCGTCGTGAGCTCAGCCGAACGGTCTCGCCGTCACAACTCTCTTCCGCATAGCCACTGAGGATGACGTAACTGCGGGGTTCCACCGACAGCAAGAAGGCCAGGCTATCGAAGTAGGTCTCATCCCGGGCCAGAATGACGTCCCCCAGGGGCGAGTAGTCGATTCCTGCCAACACCCGCCCGGCCCGCCGACCGGCCGCGTTGATTAACTCAGACAGAGAGCCCGTGCGGGCGATGGCTGAGAAGCAGTTCGCTGTTACCGGATTATTTTCTCAAGGTTCATAAGTCGTTACTACGAGTTTCAAACAGTGCCTGAATTGCGCGGGGCTCACTGATAGAAGTTTCTCGGCCAGGCGTGGGCTTTCAGCTCTTCCAGGATGTGTGCCGGCAACGGCCCCTTGTCGGAAACAGCGCAGTTCGCCTCCACGTGCCGAATCTTGCGCATCCCTGGAATGACCGTTGAGACGGCCGGATGGCTGATGCAGAACCGCAGTGCCGCCTCTGGTAGATCGCCGGCCGCGCCGTCCCCCACCAGCAGTTCCTCCAGCGCCTGCGCGCGATCGTACACATGCTGCTTGCGGTCGCCGCGGAAGTAGTTGTTGCGCCAGTCGCCTGCGGGAAAGGTCGTCGCCGGCGTGATCTTGCCAGTGAGGCCGCCCTCGTCTAGCGGGACCCGCGCCAGGACGCCCACGTTGTATTCCTGGCAGGTCGGGAACAGCCTCTCCTCTGGTGTCTGATCGAAGATGTTGTAGATCACCTGGACTGCGTCGATCAGTCCGGCGCGTATGCCGGCCAGCGCATTTTCGGGCTGATGATCGTTGATGGAGATCCCGAAGTGGCGGATCAACCCGCGATCCTTCATCAGTTGCACGGTTGAGTGCCATTCAGGCTCCTCCGCCCATTCATCCAGCCACACATGAAATTGCTGCAAGTCTAGTTGATCCACATCTAGGTTCTTCAAACTCCGCTCGGTGCATTCCAGCACCCAGTCCGTGGGGAATACATCATGGTACGGCGTGCCGGCGAGGGCAGGCCACTGTTGGTTCTTTGGGGGCACCTTTGTCGCTACGTAGATTCTCTCGTCCCGCTGTTTTAGCACCTGGCCCACAAGCTGTTCGCTGTGTCCATCGCCGTAGGCCAGCGCCGTGTCGATGAAGTTGAGGCCCAAGTCGATAGCACGGGTTAGGGCGTGTAGCGACTCATCATCCTCAGCACCGATCCACATACTTCTGCCAATACCCCAGGCGCCAAACCCAATTTCTGAAACTTCCAGACTTGTTCTGCCAAGATTTCGGTAGTTCATCGTAATGCCTCCTCGCGTTGCCTGATCAGAACGATAGTGCGTTTCTAACGCACTATCTGTATCAGCGACTAATTTCATTCTACCTGCGATCGCCACAATTCCTTCCCCAATCGTACCATGTCTGTGAACATCGGTCAACGACGCACCACGTTTTACACTTCCATTACATCATCATCACGCTTGACTAACACAAGACTTGTACCCTGAGTTACGATACAACCAGTTACTACGTTCAACATATCGAGAGGGGGCAATAGATGAACCGTAACACAACTGCCACGCTTCGCCTTGCATTGTTGGCTTGCGCCATCCTGGTCGGGCTGGCGTGGGCCGGCGCACTCGCAGTTGCGGCCGGCGAGACGGACGCATCACCCGTCACCATCGACGTGGACCTGCCGTCGGACAGCACCGGCACGCCCGGCGGTACGCTGGCCCTGCGCATCTTTGCACCGGAATCCGCCGGCGACGCCCGCTACCCCGAAGGCGCGCCCGTCGTCGTCTATGTGCCTGGCGGTACCGACGCCGGCACCCTCCGCCCGGCGTTGCAACAGGCGTCTGATGTGATCCGCATCGTCTTTCTATTTCCCGGCGGCTCCGATCGCCGGACCGGTCGCAGGAGCGACGGCGCTTACGACTATCGCGGCCCGGACAGCATTGCCGCGCTGCGGGACGTGATCCTGTACGCAGCCGGCGAACTGACCGACGCCGCCGGCCACACTATCGACGATGTGGTGCCGATGCCCATTCTGCACGACAACATCGGCCTGCTGGGTGCCTCCAACGGTGGCAACATTGTCGTCGCCGTGGCGGCAGAGCATGGGGCAGTGTTGGCCGGCCACCTGCGCTACATCGTCCAATGGGAATCGCCCGTTTCCAGCCAGATTGCCACGGTGGACCTGGGTCGGGTCAACCTGGATTGCCCGCCGGGCAAGCGTGAGAGCTTGTCGGCCGTGAACCCGCGCTATCTGAGCTACGGACCGCTGACCCTGGACGTGGACTATAGCCAGCTTGTGTACGACGCCGGCGATCCGCTGCATCGCGTCTTCTTCGACGGCACCGGCGATGGCCACTACACCACCGTCCTCGACCCCCGCAACGGCTGCCAGACGCCCGACCTGAATCTGAACGGTACGCTGGAACTGAACGAGGACTTCCCCCTGTCAACCTTCACAGATGGTGTCAAACAGCTCTACTCCCGCCCGGTCACTGAGGCGCTGGCCGACCAGAACGTCTTCGGGGGCAGTTGGCCGGCTGATGTCGCCACGCCACCCCAGGCGGAGGCCTTCTGGGACCTACGGGAGGCCGTGCGTCAGTACGCCGCCGCGCTGACCAACATCCCCGATCTCGAGGGCATGGTCTTGACCAGCGTCGTCGATCATGTGCAGACGGCGCCAGACCATCCGCACATTCGGCAGGCATTTGATGGCTGGCTGAGCGAGGCCCTCTCCCCCACCCCCCAGGCCCCCCTCCCCCTCTCCCGAATTCGGGAGAGGGGGAGGGGGGTGGCCTTCAGGCCGGGGGGAGGGGGTGAGGCCCCCTGGGTCAAGATCAACCCGGCCCGCGCCTACGCCCTGGAGGTAGACCCCAGTCTCAGCAGCCGCACCGACCTCCCGGACAACGCTGCCAACACCGCGCCGGCCTACTGGATCGACGCCACCAGCTACGCCTTCCCGGATGGCCTGGAGGAGACGTACTTCGCGGCTGCGGTCCACGAGATGGCTGACCGAGCCCACGCTGCCAGCGCCACGCCCACGCCGACCAACACGGCGACCATCACGCCGACGCCCACCTCAACGCCGACGTCGACGCCGTCGGCAACAACTTCACCAACTCCGACGGCCACCACGATGCCGCCGGCCTCTCAATGCGTGGGCGACGTGAACGGCAACGGCGTCGGAGACGTGGTGGACATCCAGGCCGCAGCTTCGGACCTGCCCTGCCACGTCTACCTGCCCCTGATAGCCGCCCAGTGGCGCCGGCCCTGGCCCACTGAGACGCCCACGGCCACTGCCACCGTGACACCCACGGCTACCGCCACGCCCACGGCAACATCCACATCCACTCCGGAGAGTTGGGTTTATGAGGAGACTGTCTTCTACAGCGACGAGAACCTGTCGCGTCCTGAGCTGTGCTTTGTCGGCAATCGGGCTTACCTGGTCTTGCGCAAGATTGTTACCCCCGAAGGCGGTGGGCCGAAAGACCGGCTGATCGTCCTCAAGGTCTTCGATGTGGACCCGGCCGGCGACTGGACAGATCGCACGGCCGACCTCTTCCCCGACGACCCGCACGTCCTCTACGGCCCTGGTGATCCAAACCCAGCCGGCGACTTCACCGACCACCAACTGATATGCTCCGATGACGCTTTCTTTGTAGTCTTTGAAGCTCACTACAAACAGGCGGGACAGGACCTCAAACGGACGGTCGTGCGCCGCTACCTGCCTGACTGGACCCTCGATCGACAGGCTTTCCTTTTCGACGGGGCGGTTGGCCTCACCGAATACAAGATGGACGACCCTGGTGCAGCTCTGCTCAATGGGACTCTCTTCGTCTGGGTGGTGAAGCTCAGCCAATCACCCATGCAGGCCACGGGCTTCGCCCTCTACGGCGTTGATCCCGGCACTCTTGATGTGGTCGTGGATGATGGTGCAGGAAACCCGGTCAGCCTGGCGAACCCCGAACATGCCCCCTTCGCCGGCGTGGTGGACTTCATCGACGGGGAATATCACCTGCTCAGCTCTCCCCACGCTGTGGGTGAGGCTCCCTTCACCCAGGATGGGCTGGTTGATTATCGCTATGATCAGGACTGGAATCTCCTCGGCTACGAGGTGGCAGACGATCCCTTCGGTGATGATCAGCCGACCTACACCACCGGCCGCATACGCTACGACGGCCAGGAAGCCTGGGGTTTCACCCTCCAGCCCGAAGGACGGAGCCAGGATGGAGGGGCCATCGGTCAGGCCTGGGTGCGGCTGGCTGGCGCCGGCGGTGGCGCGACCTATTTCCTCGTCTCCGACAACGACGCCACCCCCGAGGACGACGACACTCGCCACACCGAACTGGCCATCCATAACGGCAAGGCCTACGTGGCCTACTTCCACATTCTCGAGGGCACTGACCGCGCCACGACCATCAAACGCTACCGCATCCCGACCAGCGACCAGTCACCGCCCCTGTACTTCTTATACGCCATCCACACCCACGTGCAGGGCGACTGGTTCCCATACACCGACCTGGGCATGACGGAGATCGACACCCAGGTGGCCGATAACATGATCGCCGCCATTGACGGCATAGCTCAGGTATTGGAAAGTCACGGAGCCAAGGGGTCGTGGGAGGTGGTCTACGGCACCTCAAAAGGTCTCTGCACCTATCAGGGTGACGATCATGTTTTCCAGCAGTTGGTTGACTCAGGACATGAAGTCGGCGTCCACGCGCACCGCACAGTGCATATCGAGCCTGCCTTCCAGAACCTCGAGGATTACTGCGGCATCACTGCGGACCTGACATCGGGCTTCATGATTGAGGCAGCAGATGCCGGCGCCGAAGGTGCTCAGGAGACCCTGTCACAGGCCATTGAGGAGGCCCTTGGTCTGGGTATGACCGTCGGGACAGAGAACCTCTCGCCGGCCGACCCAAAGAACCCATTTGGTGAGCTTTGTGACGACCAGATCGGCGTTGGCAACGACATGTGGGAGCAGTCGGGGAACTTGATGTTTCCCTGGCGACCGGATTACACAAACCGGAACATCTGTGCCGATGATCCCGAAGGTGACATGGTCTTCGTTGACCATGTGCCTCCCGGCTGGATGATCCTGCCCGATCAAGGCAAGGTAGATGTCCTCAGCGACGCCAACTTCGACCAACTGCGTGAGCAATTCGATGCAGCCTTGGCCTACATGGAAGAGAATCAACCAGATCGAGTCGCCGCCTGGGGCTTCGTCAGCCACATCAACGAGTACGCTGTGGGCAGCCGCGGAGAAAACCCGCCCGATGCTACGGCGCTGGCGGCTCTGGACCGATTCCTGGAATACGTGGATTCGAAGGTGGCGGAGGGAAGAGTGGTCTACGCCACAGCCGGCGAGATCGCCGACCTGGCTTTCCCTTCTCCCACCCCGAGCCCGACGCCAGCTCTCAATCGACCAGAAGACTCACAAATCGGCCTTAACTTCATCCGCTTCTTCTGGGCGCCACCCGGCGAGCCCGACACGACAACCCCGTACGTCCAGCCGGAATGGATCTTCAACGACTTTGCCGAGCTGGGAATCCACACCTTCCGCCAGTTTATCTGGGCGGACTTGCTGTGGGACATCGTAGAACCGCAGGATGACGAGTGGAACTTCGAGCAGGCCGATGCAGTCATCACGAACCCGGACTTTGAGCCCATTGTCACGCTGTTTCGTTTGCAGTACGCCTCCGCCACGCCGCCGTGGGCGGCGGACCCCTCCGAGTTCCAGAAGACGCTGGGACCAGAAGCCAGGGACTACCTGGAGACAATCATCGAGCGCTACGGTCCCTACGTGAAATACTGGGAGATCGGGAATGAGATGGATCACTGGCGCGCCGCCGATCCCGACGCCGTGAATCCGCATCCGCCTAACTTGCCGCCCTCGTACCCGCTTGCTGGTTTCAGCCCGCAGGAGCAGGGTGTCTTCCTGGCCCAAGTGGCGGCTTTCATACGTGAGCGGGACCCGGACGCGGTCATAATTATGTCCGGCATGGGGGGTCTGGATGAGTACACTCTGAACGCGTGGTTTGCCGGCGTGATCGAGGGCGGCGGCACAGACTGGTTCGACGTGGTGAACTACCATTACTACCCCGGTTGGCAGGCCTACGGCCGGCGGCGCCAGGATCTCCAGACCTTCCTGGAGGTTCATGACATCGCGGGCAAACCGGTCTGGCTGACCGAAACTGGCTCAACCGCCAGCCCCACGCTCACCATTCGCACCGACTATCCCAACAGCCCGGAGTCCCAGGCCGCCGACGTCTTTCGCCGGCTCATCCAGGCCTACGGCTACGGCGATTCTCTCGCTATGTGGCACACCTACATCGGTTCGCCGGACACTCCCGGCAACATGTGGCGCCTGTACGGCATCCGCACCGACACGGCGGAAGCGCAGCCTGCGTACCATTCTCTCAAACTGCTGGTGGAGGAGTTGATCCCCTTCGAGAGTGTGGAGATTCTGTCCAGCGTGCCGGCCGGCGAGAACAGCTTCAGGATCACGACCGAGGTCGGCGACGTCAAATATGTGGTCTGGGGCAGTGGGAGCTTCACAGTGCCGGCGGGCATCACGCAGATGACATCCGTCATCCCTAACGCCGACGGTGGCTTCACCTGGCAGCCTGTGGAGGCCGGCGACGTCATCACCCTAGCTCCAGAACCGGTGCTGCTCAAATGACGAAACGAAAGTTCGTAGTGAGCCACGTAGCGGAGCGGAGTGGCGTCGGAGGTATCGTCATTTTGCTAACCTGGAGGCACTCCGCTTCGCTGTGTGCCTTACTACGAGCATAATGTGACAGCGAGGAGGATAGCGAGGAAGATGAACTGGCGTACCGTTTCTGTTCTAGGTTGTATACTGATGATCCTGACCGCGATTCTGGGGCCGGCCTTCGCTGGCGGCCCGGCCACGACGGGTATCGTGACCGCCGCCACGCCAGTAACCATCGACGTAGACCTGCCGTCGGACAGCACCGGCGTCTCCGGCGGCACCCTGGCAGTGCGCGTCGTTGCGCCGGCCTCCCCCCCAGACGCCCGCTATCCAGACGGCGCACCGGTGGTCGTGTACGCGGTTGGTGGTTTCAGCGCCGGCACACTCCGCACTCAGCAACTGAGCCTGGCACAAGACGTCATCCGCATCTTCTTCCTCTACCCCGGCGGTACCGATCTCGGCCGCAGCAGCGACGGCGCCTACGACTATCGGGGTCCTAACAGCATCACTGCGCTACGGGACGTCATCCTGTACGCCACCGGCGAACTGACGGACTCTCTGGGCCGGACCATTGATGACGTCGTGCCGGTACCCGTCCTCCACGACGAAATCGGCCTGTTCGGCTCCTCCAATGGCGGTAACATTGTCGTTGCGGTTGTTGCTGAGTACGGCATCGACCCTTCGACAGCCCTTCGACAGGCTCAGGATGATAGCTCAGGACAAGGTCTTGCCGGCTCCGTACGCTACATCATCCAGTGGGAGTCGCCCGTCTCCAGCCAGATAACCACTCTGGAGCTTGGCGCTGTGACACTGGATTGTCCAGGCAGTGGCCGGCAGTATCTCCTCGCAGTCAACCCGCGCTATCGGGACTATGGGCCGCAAGAACTGGACATCGACTACAGCCAGCTTGTCTATGATCCTGCTAGCTCCCGCCATCCTCTGTTCTGGGATGGCGACGGTAACGCTCGCTATACGACGATCCTGGACCCCAGCACCGGCTGCCTGACGCCCGATCTAGACCTCAACGGTACCCTGGAGTTGGACGAAGACTTCCCGCTCCGAATGGACGGGGCCGGGAATAGCTACTCCCGCACTGCCACGCGAGCTTTTGTTGCCCAGAACACCTTTGGCGGCAGTTGGCCGGCTGACGTTCCCACGGTGGCCGAGGCCGATGCTTTCTGGGACCTTCGGGAGGCGGTGCGCCTGTACTCCACTGCATTCGTCAACATTCCCGGCCTGGAGGGGATGGTCCTGGTCAGCGTATTTGACCACCACTCCCTAGTTGCCCCCGACAAGCCCCATGTTCGCCAGGCGTTTGACGGCTGGGATGGGGCGGGACAGTGGGTCAGGCTCAATCCGACGCGTGACTATGTACTGGAGGTAGATCCCGGCCTGAGCAGTCGCACGGACCTCCCGAACAACGGTCCCAACACACCGCCGGCGGATTGGACGGACTACGCCACGTACGCTTCTCCCGAAGATCTGGATGACGTCTATTTCGCCGCCGCGATCCACGAGATGGCGGATCGCGCTCATGGTACCGACGGCTCGCCGACGCCGACCAGCACGCGAACGCCGACGCCAAGCGCGACGCCGACGGCCACGCCAACGACAACCCCCTCGCCCACAGCTACGCCGTCTTCAACCGCGACCAAGACCACGCCGTCGGAATCCCAATGTGTGGGCGACGTCAACCGAAACGGCATCGGGGATGTGGTTGACATCATGGGCACAGCCTCGGATATGCCTTGCCAGGTCTATATACCTCTGGTCGCGGCCAACTGGCACGAGCCCTGGCCGACGCCCACGCCCTCTCCCACCCCGACGTCCTCTCCCACCCCAACCTCTGACGATACGCACGGTGTGAGTCCGAACTGGGGACCCGAGTACCGCGTAAACAGCACCGCTGGACCTGCCACAGGTGCTGTAGGCCGGACGCTGGCCGTGGACTCCCAGAACCGTCTGCATGTCGTCTGGACTGACCGGTCGTCCGGCTCCTACGATGTCTACTACGCCCGTTCCACCGACGGCGGCCAGACCTGGAGCCCGGGACGGGATATCGCCGATAGCCCAGTGTCTGCTTTCAGTCCGAATATCGTCTCAGGACCTGATGACACCCTGCACCTGATATGGCGGGACCGGCGTGGCGGCGGTGGCGTGACGCGGATCTACTACAGCCGCTCCTTCGACGGTGGCGACACCT
>JBHHXF010000069.1:0-11202 GCA_046756905.1 Anaerolineae bacterium
CGCCGGGCTTCGTGGCTTACTACAAACCCTTCGTTTGCCGCGCCCGGCGATTCCAGATCACCACCTGGTAGGGCCGCCACAGGTAGGTGATGGGGACCGTCACCAGGTGAACCAGGCGGGTAAACGGGAACAGGGCGATGATAAAGAAGCCGCCCAGCATGTGCAGCTTGGGTATCAGCGGCAGTGCCGCCACATACGCCGGCTGCGGATTCAGCGTGAACAGCGAGATGAGCCACGGCGCGGCGGTGTACACGTACCACGCCGCCCCCCAGCGATAGAAAAAGGCTACCCAGAAACCCAACACCACCTGCACCAGCAGAGCCAGCAACAGCAGCCAGTCCATCCACGACGTGACGGCCAGCAGGCGCGGATTTCCAAGCCGGCGCACGATGAACAGCGCGGCCCCGACGATGGTCATCAACGCCAACGCCCATCCCGTGACTTCCAGCACGTACAGGCGGGCCGGAGATCCAATCAACACCCCCCACGCAGTGGGGAAAATGGCTGCCAGCAGGTGGGCGCCCAGGATGAATAGGATTCCGTAATGCCAGGGCACGGAGCCCCAGAACAACTGGCGGTTCTCCAAGAACTGGGAAGACAGGCTGGAGTAGGAGAAGCGGTCGCTGAAGTAGCGATACACGCCCACGACCACCGCCAGAATGATGGCCACGTAAGGGAAAGCCACGAAAAGCACCATATCGGTCATGATTCATTCCTCCTGTGTAGCTACAGCCTGGCGATTGAAATCGCGGCAACCCTTCGACAAGCCCCTCAACAGGCTCGGGAGGGACCTCAGGACGTCGCCCTCGCGAAGCCGGCCTGCGCCGGCTGAAGACCAGTCACCGGAGGGCGACCCTTCGACGGGCTCAGGACGCCGCTTCGCAGATGCGACGTCCTGAGCTTGTCGAAGGGTTGGTGCAGTTTCAACTGCCGAGACGCCCTGGAAAACCAGCGATAGGGCTCGGATAACCTCGCCGTAGGGATCGGTCTTGCCCTTAAATACCTGCTGCATCCGATTCAGAGCCGGCACAACGCATTCTGTGATGAGATCGCGCTCCAAATCCTCGTCGTGCAGCACGGCCAGAAAGCGCAAGATCACAGCCAGATGATCTGGCAGCTCTGTCTCGGCCGAGAAGCCGCGAGAGCGATACTCCTCGTTCAACTTCGCAAGAAAGGCGCCCCGTTTGTAGCTCTCGCCGAACAGGTGGTAGCCCACGTAGGGATAGCATACCACCTGCAAGTCGAAGGTGCCGGTGTAGATCTCCTCCAGTCGGCCAGGCGGCGTCTCTTCCACCCATGCGGCGAACGCCTCCAGGTGGCCGGCGGCCTCCGCATTGACAGGCAGGAGCTGTGCCGCGCACTCGTGTGCCCGCTCGCGCAGGGCCGGCGTGGGATACTCCAGGATGTCGGCAAAGAGTCGATACAACTGGCAGATAGCCTGATTCTGTGGCATCGCTCACCATCCCCTCTCTGGCGACTGGCGGAAGCCAAAGCCGGCCGCCGGCTTGTGGGCGAAGGGGTCCATTGTCTCCTCGATGGCCATCTCGCGCGCCATCGGCGGGATGACAAAGCGATCCTCGAACGTCGGTAGGGCAGTCAAGCGGTAGATGGCCTCGGCCTCCTCGGCTGTCGTGCCGGCCTCGGCCAGCGCCTTCTCCACTTCCTCAGACGACACATCGCCCACGGCTTCGGCGCGCTTGTAGACCCGGACGGCAATCAGCTTCTTGTACACGGATGTCACCTCAGCTTCGTTGCCCGCCGCGAACAGGCTGGCCATGTAGCGCACCGGCACCCGGGCGCTCTCCAGAGAACTGAAGAAGTCGCCGGCCAGGCGGTAGGCCCCCCCGTTCTGGGCAGACGCCATCACCGGCAGCATCGGCGGAACGTAGTACAGCATAGGAACGGTGCGAAACTCAGGGTGCAGCGGCAAGGCCAGTTGCCACTCTTTGACGAACTTATACACGGGCGACTTCTGGGCGGCTTCGATCACTGCATCACCGATTCCGGCCTGCCGCGCCAGGGCTTCCACCTCCGGGTCGTTGGGATTCAGGATCATCTCCCGCTGGGCTTCCACCAGTCGCTCGTCCGGGTTGGTGGCGATCTCCTCAATGCGGTCGGCGTCGTAGAGCAGCACGCCCAGGTAGCGGATACGGCCCACGCAGGAGTGGAAACAGGCCGGCGCCTGACCCGTCTCCAGCCGGGGATAGCACAGGATGCACTTCTCCGACTTGCCCGTTCCCCAGTTGTAGTAGACCTTCTTGTACGGGCAGCCGGAGATGCACATACGCCAGGCGCGGCATTGCTCCTGGCTGATGAGCACGATGCCGTCCTCACCACGCTTGTAGATGGCGCCAGCGGGACAGGCAGCCACGCACCCGGGGTTCACGCAGTGGTTGCAGATGCGCGGCAAGTAGAAGAAAACTAGCCGCTCCATCTCGAAAAGCAGTTGCCGCTCGGCCTCGCTGATGCCCTCCAAGTTGGGGTCGTTGGCGGCGTAAACGGTGGAACCGCTCAGGTCATCGTCCCAGTTGGGGCCGGCCTCGATGTCTATCGGCTTACCGCTGATCATGGAGATGGGGCGGGCCGTGGGCTGGTCGTCCCCTTCGGGCGCGTTGAACAGCTCATCATACTGGTAGGTCCAGGGCTCGTAGTAGTCATCCACGGTGGGCAGGTAGGGGTTGAAGAAGATGTTGCCCAGCGCGCCCAGCTTGCTCTGCAACTTCAGGCGCAGGTTTGTCCCTTGTTTCTCCCAGCCGCCCCGGTACTTCTCCTGATCCTCCCACAGCGTGGGATAGCCGGTGCCCGGCTTGGTCTCTACGTTGTTCCACCATGCGTACTCGGTGCCCTGCCGGTCGGTCCAGATATTCTTGCAGGCAATGCTACAGGTGTGGCAGCCGATGCACTTGTCCAGGTGGAAAACCATTGATACTTGCGCGCGAATGTCCATGGCGTTCGCTCCTTTGTTGGCAATACCCAATATCTAATATCCAACATTGCAGGATGATATTAGATATTGGGTATTGGGTATTTACCACTGTGGCTTGCCTTCCAGCTTCTTCACCAAGATGTACGTGTCGCGGTTGACGCCTGTCGGCCCCCAGTAGTTGAAGCCGTAGGTGAACTGGCCGTAGCCGCCCATCATGAGCACTGGCTTCAGCCGCGTGCGGGTCAGGCTGTTGTGCCCGCCGGCCCGCCGGTTGCCCCGCAGCGGCGATTTGGGCACAGAAATCGTGCGTTCCGGCGAGTGGTAGAAAAGACACACGCCTGGTGGCACGCGAGCGCTGACGATGGCTCGTGTCACCACTACGCCGTGGTCGTTGTACACCTCCACCCAGTCATTGTCCTCTACCTCGATCTCCTCGGCATCCCGGTCGTTCATCCAGAACGGCTCCACACCGCGCGACAGAGTGAGCATGCGATGGTTGTCGAAGTAGGTGGAGTGGATGTGCCACTTGCCGTGCGGCGTCAGGTAGTTAAGCATGATGGATTTGCCTTCGGGCTGGCTCTTGACCAAGTCGCCGATGCTGCGTGGGTCGGGCTTGGGCTTGTAGGTCGGCAGGTGCTCGCCAAAGGCGATGTAGCCCTCGTGATCCAGGTAGAAATGCTGCCGGCCCGTGAGGGTGCGCCAGGGAATCAGCCGCTCCACGTTGAGGCAGTAGGCGGAATAGGCGCGTCCGTTGTTCATGATACCGGTCCACACAGGACTGGTCAGCAGCCGGCGGGGCTGCTGCACCAGGTCCTTGAACGCGAAGTTCGTCCCTCGATACGGCTCGGCCAAGTCCGCCAAGGGCAGACCGACTTTCTCCTCTTCAACTTTGAAGGCACGGTAGGCCGACTCGCCGTTGGTCTCCGGAGCCAGGTAGAGGATCGCGTTGGCCGCTTCGATGGCGTCGTCCAGCGATGGGTACACGTGACCATTCCACACCGCCGGCTGACGCTCCGCCAGGTCATCGTAGAGATCAGCCACTGCCCAGTTGATGCCATGGGCGCCGATGCCGCCCTCCCGTACCCCCGGCCCCAGGGAGATGAAGCGGTTGTAGAGATTGACGTAGTCCCGCTCCACAACCACCAGGTTGGGCATCGTCTTGCCGGGGATCGGCTCACATTCGCCTTTGGCCCAGTCCCTCACCTCCGGCTGCGCCATCTCCGCCGGCGTGTCGTGTTGCAGCGGCACGGCCACGACCTCGCGCACCGGCTCTGGCAAGTGGTCGTGCGCCAGCTCGCTCACCTTTTTCGCGACGGCCTTGAAGATCTCCCAATCGCTCTTGGACTCCCAGCAAGGGGGCACGGCCTCGGACAACGGGTGAATGTAGGAGTGCAGGTCGGTGCTGTTCAGGTCGTCCTTTTCGTACCAGGTGGCTGTAGGCAGCACAATGTCGGAGTAGAGGGCGGAGGTGTCCATGCGGAAGTTGATGTCCACCACCAGGTCGAGTTTCCCCTGCGGAGCTTCCTCGCGCCAGACGACCTCACTGACCGAGTCGCCGGCGATCTCATCGGCGATGGCGTTGGTGTGCGTGCCCAGGTAGTGCTTCAGGAAGTACTCATGTCCCTTGGCGCTGGACATCAGCGCGTTCCCGCGCCAGATGAACCACACGCGCGGCCAGTTCTCCGGCGCATCCGGGTCTTCCACCGAGAAGCGCAATTTCTTCTGCTTGAGTTGCTCCACGATCCACTGCGAGATCTCCTGATTGTCTGTTGCCCCCGCCTGCTCTGCCTCGCGCACCAGTTCGATGGTGTTGCGGTTGAACTGCGGGTAAAACGGCAGCCAGCCCATGCGCACTGCTTTAACCTGCAAGTCCATGGTGTGGCCCTTCGACAAGCTCTCGACGCGGTCCTGGGCCTGGTCAACTTCCTGGGGCACGGGCTGGTACTCGGTGAAACTGCGCTCGTAGCGCCACTGGTCGGTGTGGACGTAGTGGAACGAGGGGGTGTTCTGGAGTCGGGGCGGTTTCATCCAATCCAGGGCGAAGGCGATGGGCGCCCACGAAGAGACGGGAGCGAGCTTCTCCTGGCCCACGTAGTGGTTCAGACCGCCGCCGTTGCGCCCCACGCAGCCGGTGAGCATGAGCGTCACAATGCCGGCGCGGTAGATCAGATTGTTGTGATACCAGTGGTTGATGCCGGCCCCGATGATGATCATGCACTGACCTTCGGTCTTCTCGGCCGTGGAGGCCCACTCGCGGGCGAACTGAATCACTGTCTGGCGGTCGATGCCGCTGAACCTCTCCTGCCAGGCCGGGGTGTAGGGGGATTCTTCGTCGTCGTAGTCGGACGGGTACTCGCCGGCCAGAGCCGGCCCTGAGCCTGTCGAAGGGCCGCGCCCCACACCGAACTGGGCCATCAGAAGGTCGTAGATGGTGGCTACGGCCACCGTGCCGTCAGCCGTCTCGATGTACTTGACCGGCACACCCCGCCGGAATGTCTGGCCGCTGGCGAATTCGGTGAAGCTGGTCTGGAGCACCTCGTCGTGATCATCCAGGAACGTGAGTACTGGATCGATCTCCGCTCCATCCAGGCCGTCCTTCATCTCCAGGTTCCACTGGCCCTTCTGCTGCTGCCAACGGAAGCCGAGGGTCCCCTGGGGCATGCGCGGCTCGCCGCTAGACTTGTCCATCACCAAGTACTTCCACTCGCCGTTGTCCACGTCGCGGTAGCGAGCCAGCCGGCCCGCCCGCAGCATGCGTCCCGGGGCGTAGGCATCGCTCTTCTCTTCGAGTACGACCAGGAAGGGGGAATCGGTGTAGCGCTTCACGTAGTCTTTGAAGTACGGTGTAGTACGGTCGGCGTGGAACTCTTTCAGAATGACGTGGTTGACGGCCATCCAAAAGGCGCCATCCTGGCCGGCGTTGACCGGAATCCACCAGTCGGCGTACTTGGAAACTTGGCTGAAGTCGGGGGAGAGGACGACCAGTTTGGTTCCCCCATGGCGCGCCTCCGCCACGAAATGCACATCGGGGGTGCGGGTCATACTCAGGTTGGCGCCCATGACCGCGATGTATTTGCTGTTGTACCAGTCGGCGCTCTCGCAGACGTCGGTCTGCTCTCCCCAAATCTCCGGTGAGGCCGGCGGCAGGTCACTGTACCAGTCGTAGAAGCTGAGCGCCACCCCGCCCAGTAGTTGCAGGAAACGAGCGCCAGAAGCGTAACTCAGCATGGACATGGCCGGGATGGGGGAGAAGCCGATGACCCGGTCCGGGCCATATTTCTTCACCGTGTAGATGGTGGAGGCAGCGATGATTTCCAGCACCTCATCCCAACTGGCGCGCCGAAAACCGCCCTTGCCTCGGGCCTGCTGGAAGCGCCGGCGGCTGGCCTCATCCTCTACGATGGATGTCCAGGCGGCCACTGGATCGGCGTGCCGGCTCTTGGCCTGACGCCACAGATCCACCAACGCGCCCCGAATGTAGGGGTACTTCACGCGAATGGGGCTGTAGATGTACCAGGAGAAGGAGATGCCGCGCTGGCAGCCCCGAGGCTCGTACGGGGGCAATCCCTGTTCCAGGCCGGGGTAGTCGGTGGCCTGCATCTCCCAGGTGATGATGCCGTCCTTGACGTAGACCATCCAGGAGCAGCCGCCGGTGCAGTTGACGCCGTGAGTGCTGCGCACTGCCCGGTCGTGCTGCCAGCGATTGCGGTAGAACTCCTCCCACTGACGCGCTTTGGGGTTGACAATGTCTTGGATCCAACTCATCTTGTCCTCCTCAATTATGCCTGTTCCACCATGGGCCGGCGGACGGCTTGGAGCCGGCGTCGCCACACCACCTGCGCCAGTACCATCAACACTGCGAACCCTCCCACGGCTAGCCCGCCGAGTTGCCCTGTGGCCCGGTTGGGCTGTTGAGCGGCGGTCGTCTTGAGGAAGGCCGCGAGATTTGCCTGCTCCTCAGGCGTCATGGGGTGGTTGTCGTAGATGGGCTTCATGGCGGGGAAGGGGGGCGCAGCCAGTACCGATGCCATGCCGGCATCGCCGTAGTTGCTGAACACCTGGGTCAGGTCTGGCCCTATGGCTCCGCCGCCCAGGGTGCTGATGCCGGCCACGCTGTGGCAGCTCATGCAGGCCGGTGCGCCGTTCTGGAAGCGCGTGCTGCCGGCAAACAGGGCTTGACCCAGCGCAGGATCACCTGCGGCAATGGCGACTGGCGCTGGCGCATGAGCCTGGGCCGGCTGCTCTGACGTTGCCGCTCCGACCTCACCAGTTTCGTGCTCAAGGAAAGCCAGGATCAGTTTGGCGTCCGCCTCCGAGAGACCCATGTTGGGCATCGGTATGTTGTACTCCTGGAGCAGTTGAACCGCGATGGGGTCCTTCTCAGCCAGCAGTCTATCTGGAGCAACAAGCCACCGGACCAGCCAGTCCTGGTCACGCTGTGCGGTCACGCCCTTGAGATCAGGACCTGCCAGCGGACCACCACCGATGGTGTGACAGGCAGCGCACTTCTGCTGGAAGATGGCATGGCCTTCTTCAGGGTCCTGGGCCGGCGGGGCCGCCTGGGCCCATGAGACGGCCGCCGCCAGCAACAGGCTGGCCAGCAACAAGGCCGGCAGCCATCTGGCAGCGCCGCGACGATGTCCAAACTCCCCACTGAATCGCATAGGCTCCACCTCCTTTGTTAGGCCAGCAGACCCTAAAGGTTTCTGAAACCTCTAGGGTCTCTCGTCGGGTTGGTAGGCCGGCAGGCTGCGAATGACCTCGATCAGGTCGGCACTGCGCGCCGGCAGTGTCTGCGAGGCATAAACACGAATCACGTTCTCGGTCAACCCGATCCGGACAATTGGAAGGTCAGGATAACGCTCCAGAATCTGGCTGGTGAGGGAAGCCGCGCTCTCCGATTCTTCTCCCTCCTGAACAATGAGCGCGATGTCCGGCATATCTTCATGCAGTTGGGTCAGCACGTCTGCGTCCAGCCCCCAAGGGCCAACCAGTTCCACGTCCTCCAACTGGCCGAGAATCCGTTCGAGACTTTCCCCCAACAGCGTTTCAACGCATAGCAGCAGGACACGCCGCTTTTTCATCTCTGGCCTTCCACCTTTCTCTCTCAGCACACTCAGCATACCATAGAGGCCGGCTGATTTCAATCCCCCGCTGTCGGTCAACAAGCATGAAAAAAGAGCGATCTTTTGATCGCTCCTTCGGGGAAAAGAACTAGTTCTTGCCGGCGGCGAATTAGTTCCTAATCAGGCGTTGAGAGGGGTTACACCAACCCCTTGTCGCGGGCATACCTCGCTGCCTCGCGCCGGCTGCTCACGTGCAGCTTGGCCAGGATGTTGCGCATGTGGCTCTTCGCCGTGTGCAAGCTGATTGACAGACGATCGGCGATCTCCTGATCCGTCGCCCCCTCCGCCACCAGGCTGAGTACCTCCTGCTCCCGGTTGGTGAGGGCCATTGCCTCCGCGCCGGCGTCCCACGGCGCCTGCCGGCTCAGCCGTCGAAACTCTTCCAGCATGCGCCCGGCCAGAGCCGGCGTGATGGCTGCCTGTCCACGCACGGAGCCCCGCAGCAGCGCCAACATCTCTCGGGATCGAATGCTCTTCAGCAGGTAGCCCTGTGCCCCGCTCTTGATCGCCTCGAATAGCTTCTCCTCTTCGTCCCGTACGGTGAGCATCACGATGATCACCGCTGGCAGTTCCTGCTTGATCCGCTTGGTGGCCTCCAGACCATCACAGCCTGGCATTCCTACGTCCATGAGGATGAGATCCGGCACCAATTCCTGGGCCTTGACCAGCGCCTCCAGACCATCGCCGGCCTCCCCTACCACATCGAAGTCTGGTTGGGCGTTCAGGATGCCGGCCAGACCCTCACGGAACAACGCGTGATCATCCGCCAATAGCACTCGAATCCGGTCCATCGCTTCAGCCTCCGGGCACCCACTCATCCATCTCAGGAAAGACCTCTTGGCTTCGCATATTCACCTTGCGAAACCCTTCGACAGCCCTTCGACAGGGCTCAGGACAAGGCTCAGGACGTCGCGTGAAACGCGAAACGTAAAACGTGATGACCGGTTCATGTAGGAACCCTCACGTTTCACGCCATCGGGGTTCGGCCAGCCTGTCCTGCTGGAGCCTACTTTTCCAGCGCCAGCTCCGGTCTTGTGGGCTTGCCAACCTTGACCGGCCACGCCAGGATTACCCGCGTCCCATGCCCGGGCGCCGAGTCAATCATGATTCGACCGCCGATGCGAGCGGCCCGGGCGCGCATGATGCGCAGGCCAAAATGGCTGTTACCATCCACCGGCGGCGCTTCGGGGTTAAAGCCACGCCCATCATCCTCTACCGTCACGACGGTTTCTGCCGCCTGCTGCTCCAAGAAGATAGTGACGTGCTCTGCCTCAGCGTGCCGGCGAGCGTTCAAGAGCGCTTCTTGGACCACACGCAGCACCTGACCGGTGTCATCGAATGACAGAAGCAAAGGCTTCGGTATCCTGACCACCAGATCCACCGCTGGTCGGCCCTCCATGGAGAACTCATCCACAAGTTCGGCCAGGCTGTCCTGTAACTCCCGACGTGGCTTCGGATCAGCTTGGAGGCTAGCAATGGACCGGCGGACGTCCTGGGAGGCATGGTCGATGGCCTCCCGCATACGTCGCAGCACCTCGTCTGCCATTTCAGCCTGTCCAGCATCCACCAACCCGGCTACCTCCTCGGTCTTGAAACCAAGGTAGCTCAGGGTCTGGGCGACGCCGTCATGCATGTCAGCGGCGATGCGCTGGCGCTCTTCCAGGGTTGCCACCCGTTCAGCCTGCTCGTAGAGGCGAGCGTTTTCCAATGCCACGGCCGCCGAGTTGGCCAGCCTGGTGAGCAAGCTCACCTCGTCCGTGGAAAAAGCCCCCGCCTGCGAGCTTCCCACACACAGGGCGCCAGTGACCCGATCCCCCACCCGCAGCGGTGCTGCCAGATGATCGACCCGAAACGGCGCGGCCAGGATGGTACAGGTCCCTCCGCATCCATCCACGCCACACGGCAGGGCGCGATGACCCGCCAGCACCTGACTGGCCAGCAGATGCTGCGCAGATTCCCGCGTCCCCGACAGCGCAGCGGACGGGCCGCTTACCGCTTGCGGATCCAATGCCTGCCCGGCCTCATCCAGGAGACACAGAACGGACACCTCGGCCTGGAGCAGTTCCCGCGCCTTGTCTGTCACAGAACGCAGGACGTGATTGATATCCAATCGAGAGGAGACTTCCCGGCTCACCTTGTACAGCGCCTCCAGCTCACGGGTCCGCCGGGCAACTTGCGCCTCCAGGTCTTCACGGGCTGCGTAGAGTTGCTGGCGCATGGTTTCAAGACTCTGTGCCAACTGGCCGACCTCATCGTGGCCCAGGCTGGGCACGGGCTTGGCGAGTTCGCCGCCGCCGATCTCATGGGCAACCTGCTGCAAACGTTGAAGAGGGCGAATAATGGTACGGGAGGTGAACCCATAGCCGAGGAGCGCGAGGAGCAGCGCGCCGGCCAGGAAAAGCGCCTGCATCATGCGCAGCCGGCGCACCTTGGCCGTCGCCGCCTGCTCAAAAGCCTGCACCGCCCCGTCCATGGTGGCAACCAGCGGCAGCGACTGTTGCACCCCGGCCGTCACGGCACGGGCGAGTGCGGGATCATCCGGTGAGGCCTCCCGGACAGTCTCCATCTCTAACCGAAACGCTGACCATCGCTGCTGCACGAGGTCCAACTTGTCACGAATCTGCGGGTCTCGGGCAGGCGGGAGAGAAACTGTCCGGTCAGGGGTATATGGCGCCGGCCCGCCGTCTGCCAATGCCTTCAGCGTGGCACCGAAAGTGTCGGCTGCCTCGGTTAGCTCATCCCGGTGCGACAGATCATCGGGGTGTTTCTCCGCTTCCAGGGCGTGGCGGGTCATGGCCTGGAGCAGCATGCGCTGCCGGCCAGCCAGGTTGATGACCAGCGCATCCTGGGCTGTGGTCTGAAGACCGACCACGGTGGCGATGACTGACCCCGTGATAAGGAGCAGGAAGCCCAGGAACAGCAGGATCAGCCGGCCTCGAACACTGGATAGCATTACGATTGCCCTTCGAAACGTTTTTCTGAAAAACTATACTACCGGCAGTCGTTTAGGAACGGTGATTAAATAACTTTCCCATTTCCAGATCAGGGTAGCGCCGGCTGAGTAGGAGCCCTTCGACAAGCTCAGGATGAACTCCGCGACGTATCGAAGCCAAGCGGGTCTCGAAAACAGGCTTTTTACGCTCCGGCCGC
>JBHHXF010000070.1:0-11157 GCA_046756905.1 Anaerolineae bacterium
GATAGCGGGCGACAAACGGAACTGTGTTACCATCGTCGAACAGCGCAACGGTGCGGGCAACCTGCGAGTGCCCGACTTGCAGTTCGCTGCTGATGGTGGCGGCGATACGATTTTCAACCATCGTGAGTAGGACCCCGGATGTACAGTAAACAGTAATCAGTGAACAGTAATCAGTTTCTGATTACTGTTTACTGATCACTGATCACTGGCACGAGCGGCTACACAGAGTCGAACGGCGACTCTCTCGCTTCACGGTGTTTCATGGCCGGCTCCAGCTCGACTATCAGCCGGCCAATGTACTGCTCGTCGGAATCAGTGTACTCGACGTCCAGCACCCGAAGCGTCATCTCCAGCGTCTCGTGCTCCAGATGCGCTGTCTGTCCGGGTTCGGCGGGAATGACATCGCCTGGGCGACGGCCGTGGGCCAGGGAAACGCGCTGGGGCTCGTTTTGATAGACTCGCCGGCTGGCCAGGACACACGTATCCGCCGACCGCTCCGGCGTCTCGGGCTCGTACAACCACACCGAACACGCCACCACACGACCGCCCTCACTCCAAGTCGAGACGCCCTGCAAGCCGCAGGATCCGATGAAGTCATCGCCACGGTAGACCTGGATTGCCTGCTTGTAGCCAGGACCTTCGCCTTGATACTCAACCACGGCGCGCTCCCCCAAGCTGATGCTACCGATTAGCGGCTCACTGCGCGGGCGCGCTCGATCTTGCTCACGGGTCTCCTCATCGGCCGCGAACTGCGTCTTGCCTTCTCGATACCGGAAGAAGATAATCACCGCACCGACGATGACCAGAAACACCACCAGCACGATGGCGCACACCTGAACTAGCGCATTCCCAAAGAAGTCCTTCACCCTCTGCCAGGCGGAGGGACCCGACTTGCTGGGCGGCGCTGGCGCTGCGGTCTCAGATGCTGGTGGAGGCGTGGTAGAGACAATGCTCACCCCCAGCAAATCGGCCAGTTGGCGGGCGCCCCGGGCCTGCCGGCCTGCCCCCTGCTGCTCGAACTGTGCTTCCACCTGGCCGAATAGATGCCCCAACTCCGCTGCGTCAATTCCCTTGAGCCGATCTTCGGCCGCCTGGCTGTCGCCGGAAATTAGATAGGAATCGACAGTCATGGCAACCCAGTGTCGCTGCCAGTCCTCGTGCAGATCGCCGGGGCCGGCGTCCACCCACTGTACGGGCGCAACCCACCAACCGAGGACGAACCAGCCCAGCAGCAGACCAACAATCAGTCCGACGGCAGCGCCAATCTGAACATTTCGATTCCGAAAAATGTCCAACTGTGAACGGTAGTCGTAGTTTTGCATTGCCGGCTCCTCCTTGCGTTTGGGCGGGCCTATGAAGCCGGAATCACCTGGGCTTCCAGGGCCTTGGGCGTCTGAGTAAGAATCTCCAGACCATCTTCCCTGACAACCACGATATCTTCAATCCGCACACCCCCCCAGTCGGGCAGATAGACTCCCGGCTCAATGGTGACGACCATGTTGGGCTCAAGGGGGTCTTCGCTGGCCGTGAAGCTGAGCTTGGGTGCTTCGTGAACCGCCAGACCAACACCGTGCCCCAGGCCATGGCCGAAATGGTCGACATGGCCGGCGGCCTCAATCACCTCGCGAGCGATGGCGTCCGCTTCGACGCCGTTCATCCCGGCTCGAATCTGCGCCTCTGCTTTTTCCTGTGCCTCCAGCACCAGGCCGTAGATCTCCCGAAACCTGGTGTCCGGTTCGCCGAGAAAGAGAGTGCGTGTCATGTCTGAGTGATAGCCGGCCACTCGGGCGCCCATGTCGATGACGATGGGCACGCCGGCTGGCACCTCCCGTTCAGCCGGGCGGTAGTGCGGTTTGGCGCCGTTCGGGCCGGCTGCGACGATGCTCTCGAACGCCACACCCTCGGCGCCCAGCGCGTGCATCTCCGCGCGCAGCATCCAGGCTACATCCTGCTCACTAATGCCCGGCTTGAGTTGGCGAGCCGTCCGGGCGAACGCCTCGTCAGCCACCTGCACGGCCACGCGGATCTTCTCGATCTCCTCGGCGGATTTCACAGCCCGCAACCCCTCGACCAGACCTGATGTCGAAGTCCACTCAACATCGGGAGTGGCTTCCTGCCAGCGCTCGTACTCAGCTACAGCCAGATGCTCGCTCTCGAAACCGGCGCGTCCTGCGCCAGCCTCGGCCAGCAGTTCTGCCAGTTGGTCAGTGAGCTTGTAGCCTACTTGGGCCAGCTCGAAGGCCGGCGACTCCTCGGTGGCCTGGGTGTAGTATCGGAAGTCCGTAGCCAGGATTGCCTTGTGGTTGGAGATGATCAAGACGCCAGCCGATCCGGTAAACCCACTCAGATACCGCCGATTTTCCGGCTGGCTGACGATGAAAGCGTCGATGTCAGCTTCGGCAAGTTTCTCTCGCAACGCTATCAGTCGATTCAACGTCTATGTCCTCCAAGACAAGAGAAACCAGGGCATCGTTTCATCATTAAGGGAAACTCGGCTTTACAATTTGCTCCTGCCGGACAACAGTCCGGCGGCTTCCAAAACGTTTCGGGGCGCTGGACTGTTGTCCAGCGCGAGCAAAAGTGTAAAGCGATCTGGGTGCGCGCTGAAACGATGCCGAAATCAGGGAAACCTGAGACAACTTTCTATACTGCTAGCTCACAACAGCCTCAGGCTCTGGCTGCGCTCTTCCCTCTGGTATCCGCTGTCTCCTCCCGCTCCTTTGGCCCTTCCTGTGCCAGGTCGCTCAGCGCGTGCCACCCTTCGCAGTCGAGACATTGAGCCTTTTCCTTGCCCTTTTGCACCAGTAGGCCCTGGCACTTAGGGCACGGGGTGGGCAGCGGACGCTGCCACGAAGCGAAGTCACATTCGGGATAGTTGGCACAACCGTAGAAGGTGCGACCTCTCCGCGTCTTCTTTTCAACCAGCTCGCCCCCACACTTGGGGCAGGCGACGCCGATCTTGTCCAGGAAAGGCGTAGTGTATTTGCACTCCGGGAAACCGCTGCAACCGACAAACTTGCCGTAGCGACCGAATCGAATCACCAGCGGCTCACCGCAGTCGGGGCATATCTCACCAGTAGGCTCATTCCCAACCTGCACCTCTTCCATGTGGACTTCGGCCTGTTTCAGGTCTCTTTCAAAGGGGATGTAGAACTCCCTGAGCACCGGCACCCATTCTCGCTCACCGCTGGCGATGTGATCCAGTTCTTCTTCCATCTGAGCTGTGAATGTGACGTCGAAGATGTCCGGGAAGTGCTTGATGAGCAGATCGTTGACGATAAAGCCCAACTCGGTGGGCTTCAGCCGCTTTTCGACCGTCTCCACGTATCCGCGATTCTGGATGGTCGAGATGATAGGGGCATAGGTGCTGGGCCGGCCAATTCCGTGCTCCTCCAATGCCTTTACCAGGGTCGCCTCAGAGTAGCGCGGCGGCGGCTGAGTGAAGTGTTGCTGCGGCAGCAGTTGGATCAGGTCGAGGTCTTCACCCTCCGCGAGCGGCGGCAGGTCACGGTCGGCGTCCTCGGGGTCGCGTCCGTAGATGGCCAGGAAGCCGGCGAACTTCAGCACCGACCCGGTGGCTCGGAACAGGTATGGCATTTCCCTGGAGGGATCGCCGGCGTTGATGTCCACCGACGTCGAGTCGAAGACGGCGCTGGCCATCTGGCTGGCCACAAACCGCTTCCAGATCAGATCGTACAGGCGGTACTGGTCCCGCGTCAGGTATTTCTTGATGTTGTGTGGCTGACGCATGACTGACGTAGGTCGGATCGCTTCGTGCGCCTCCTGCGCCGACTTGCTCTTGGTCTTGTACTTTGGCGGTTTGGGTGGCAAATATTCCTCGCCAAAGCGACCGGCGATATAGCGCCGCGCCTCCTGCTGAGCCTGCTTCGATACCGCCACCGAGTCGGTCCGCATGTAGGTGATCAAGCCGACCGTCCCCTCACCATCCAGGTCCACACCTTCGTACAGTTGCTGTGCCACGCGCATCGTCCGCCGGGCGTTGAATCCCATCCGGCGCGAGGCTCGCTGCTGCAACGTGCTGGTGGTGAACGGGGGCGCTGGTCGCTGCCGGCGCTCCTTTTGACGCACCGCGCCGACAATGTAGGCTGCGCCCTCAAGGTCGTCGACGATTTGCCGCGCCTCTTCGCCGGTCTTTACATCGAACTTTTCGCCCCGGATTCGATGGAGTGTTGCCACAAAGCTGGGGCGCGGGTCCTGGCTGCGTGTGTCCTGTTTCGCCAGTTCAGCCTCGATGCTCCAGTATTCTTCGGGGATGAATGCCTCAATTTCCCGTTCACGCTCCACTACCAGTCGCAGGGCGACGGTCTGCACGCGGCCGGCGCTGAGCCGGCCACGGACCTTGGCCCACAACAAGGGGCTGATCTTATAACCCACCAGCCGGTCGAGGATTCGGCGCGCCTGCTGGGCATTGACCAGCTCCATGTTGATCCCGCGTGGGTCGGCAAACGCCCTGGCAACGGCATCCTGCGTGATCTCGTGAAACACGACCCGCCGCGCCACCTCGTCGGGGATGCCGGCCGCTTCCAGGAGGTGCCAGGCGATGGCCTCGCCCTCGCGGTCGGGGTCGGTAGCAATGTAGATCTCGGCCGCCTTCTCTGCTGCTTTGCGCAGTTCCTTGACCGTGTCGCGCTTCTCGTTGGGTACGCGATATTGCGGCTCAAAGTCGTTCTCGACATCCACACTCAGGCGGGACCTCAACAGGTCCCGCACATGTCCCACAGAAGCCTTGACCCGATACTTCGGTCCGAGGAGTTTCCCAATTGTGCGAGCCTTGGCCGGCGACTCCACAATGACCAGCTTGCCATCCCGCCGGCGGCTTTTCTTCCGACGCTTCGGTTTGGCAACGACCGCCGGCTTGGGCAGGCCGGCGTGGGCCGACGTCGCACCCATCCGAAACATGCCCGTGCCACACACGGGGCACTCCCCTCGCGTCGCCGGCGTCCCCGATTTGGTGTACGTCGGCTCCGGGTTCGCCATCTCCCGTTTTTCTTTGCACTTCACACAATACGCTGTCATTGGTTCTTCAGTCATGCACCCACCTTGTGTGTTACCTATTGCGTACTGCGTACTGCGTATTGCGTAAGACACTCAAACTACGCAGTACGCAGTACGCAATACTTATAGTACGTCTGTTCGCTTTTCGCGTTTCAGCCTGTCAACGACAGCCTTCACATCCTGGGCCCGGTCGCGCGGACACACCAAAACCGCATCGCCCGTATCAATGACGATCAGGTCTTCCACACCGACGGTGGCAATGAGCCGGCCATCGCTGTGGATGAACGAGCCTCGCGTGTCCACGCCGAGGTGGTCGCCGCTGACGACATTCCCCTCCCGGTCGGCATCTATAAGGTTGAAGAGGGAGTTCCAGGTGCCGACGTCGCTCCAACCGAAGTCGGCCGGCACAACCGCCACTCGTTCCGCCCGCTCCATGATTCCGTAGTCAATCGTCTGGTTTTCCAGTGTCGGCCATATCCGGCCCAGTGTCTCCGACTCACGGTCCGTCCCCATGGTCGATGCCATCGCCTGTAGCTTCTCGTATGTGTCGGGCATGTAGCTGGCAAAGGCTGCCAGGATGGTAGATACCTGCCAGGTGAACAGGCCACTGTTCCAGTAGTACCGGCCGCTCTTCATGAATGCTTTGGCCGTCTCGACATCTGGCTTCTCAGTGAAGCGGATCACTTGGTAGGCCAGATGCCCGTCGAAGAGACCAAGTTTCTCGCCCCGTTCTACGTAGCCATAGCCTGTGACTGGAGCATCGGGTTGGATTCCTAGCGTGACCAGATACCCTTCCATGGCCACCCTGGCGGCCGCTCGCAGGGCATGGCGAAAACCTTCGACGTTCCGCATGAAGTGGTCGGCATGGAGCGAGAACATCACCGCCGACGGGTCACGCTGGGCGATGATCGCTGCGCCGAAGCCCACGGCCGACGCCGTCCCGCGCACCGCCGGCTCGCCAATCACATTCTCCAGCGGGACATCGGGAAGCTGCGCCCGAACCGCGTTCACATAGCCCTGATTGGTCATGACGATGAGACGCTCAGGCGGCACCAGGGGCCGCACACGCGCCGCCGTCTCCTGGAGCATCGATCGCTCGGAGATCAGGTCCAGCAACTGCTTCGGGCGAGCTTCGCGGCTGCGCGGCCAGAGCCGGCTACCCACACCGCCGGCCAGGATCAGTGCATAAGTCGTGTTCATTCGATATGATAATCGGCTCGCGTCTCGCGGGCGACCACGTAGTTCATCCCACCCACCTGGCGCACCATCCCTTTCAGCTCCATAAGTGCCAGCGCGCTGGTGACCTCAGAAATCGCAAGGCCGGCTGTCTGACCCAGTTCATCGACGTGAACTGGATCATCCGACAGGTGCTCCAGCAGACGCGATTCCATTTCGTTCTCAGGGACAATCTCCCGCGCCTGCTGAAACGCCCCGATCATGGTCAGGTTTAGTTCCTCCAGAATGTCTCCCACACCGAGGGCGGTCTTGGCCCCCGTCTGGATCAGGTGATTGGTGCCCGCCGCGCCGCTGGCGAAGATATTGCCCGGCACGGCAAACACGTCACGTCCCTGCTCGGCGGCGAACTCGGCTGTGATCAGAGCGCCACTGCGCCGGCCGGCCTCCACCACCAACGTCCCCAGGGATAGCCCGCTGATGATGCGGTTGCGTGCCGGGAAGTTCTTGGCCTCGGGACGCGTTCCCAACGCAAACTCGCTCACCAACGCCCCCTGCTCCACGATTCGGGCTGCCAGCGAGCGGTTCTGGGGTGGATACACTTGCTCAAGGCCATGAGCAAGGACTGCAATCGTCCGACCGCCGGCTTCCAGAGCTACTGTGTGCGCATGGGAGTCGATCCCCTGAGCCAAGCCGCTGACGATAGTCACTCCGTTGGCAGCCAGGTCGCCGGCCAGCCGGCGCGTCGCCTCGCGCCCGTAGGCGCTAGCCCGCCGCGTCCCGACCACGGCGATGGCCCATTCGTCAGCCGGCAACAGCTCGCCCCTGAAGTACAGGACGAAGGGAGGATCGTAAATCTGCTTCAACAGCGGCGGATAGTCGGGATCGTCCCAGGTGAGTATGGCGACGCCGGCTTCTGCGTTTCGCGCCACCTCGGCCTCCAGGTCCAGCTTCGCGCGAGTCGTTAGCAAGCTCTCTAGCGAGCGCCTATCGAGGCCGGCAGCTTGCAGGTCACCAGCGTGCGCCTGCCAGGCATCGCCGGCGCTGCCGAAGTACTTGAGCAACGACTCGAAACGTTTCGGGCCGATGCCTGGCACCATGTTGAAGCCAACCCAGTATTTTAGGTCCTCTCCCATGACTCCCCCGCTGTCAGTGATCAGTGATCAGTAAACAGTAAGCAGTGAGCGGTCATCGGTGATCAGAATCTGAACACTGATCACTGAAATATAGGCGGTTGCCCGCCCTTTGTCAAGAATCGATGCCGATGATGTTGTCCACTTCATGCCCACGTTGGGCGAAGGTCTCTGACCGAGCCCCGCCGGCGGCGGTCAGGAGACCCTTCATCAGCCCTTCGGCGCTGCTCAGGACAAGGCTCAGGGTAAGCTCTTGCCGGACAGTGGAGGTGCATAGACAGCATGACGGCCTGCAACTCAGTCCTACAACAGCGCGAAGCCCTCTGGGAACAGCCAGAGGGCCAGGGGAGCGCGGCATGATGTCTGTGCGTCTTCGATCAGATGAGGCCCTCCAGCAGCTCAACCACCATGCGATTCTCTTCAAGATCGATCCACTGGACCACGTCTGCGATGGCCGGCAGCAAGATTTCCCCTCGGTCGCCGTGAACAATGAAGACATCGTTGGCGCCCGTCTCGAGGATCTCCACCACCTGGCCCAGGTATTCTTCATCCGTGGTCCAAACTCCCAGCCCAATCAGGTCATCCTGGTAATATTGGTCCGGCTCCAGCGGCATCGCCTCATCGATTGGGACCAGGATCAGCTCCCCCCGCAGTCGTTCGACGGCGGTGCGATCGTCATATCCGTCAAGTTTTAGCAGAGCGCGTCCTTTGTGAAAACGGACGCTCTCCAATGGCACCGGGCGGGGATTGTCCTGGCTGAGAAAGACTGTTTCGAGCAGGGCAAAGCGCCCAGGGAAGTCGGTCAACATCTCAACAGCGACCTCTCCGCGAACGCCGTGCGGCTTGACCACCTGGCCCACCGCTATGAATCGAGGCTCCTGGCCGGCCATCAGTCGCGGATGTCGAGCTCGACTCTTCCCTCGCCTTGCACCGTCGCCGCAGCGCGCAGGAGCTGGCGCATCGCATTGGCTACACGCCCACCTTTGCCGATGATGCGCCCCATATCTTGCTGAGCGACACTCAGTTCATAAACCAGCGCCCCCCGACGGCGCTGTTCCCTTATTCGAACCGCCTCTGGCTTATCCGCCAGGGATTTGGCGATGTGCTCGATGAGTTCCTTCATCGATCTATGTCACCTTTCAGTCATCGGTATCGAGTAACCCGTGTTCGGCCAATCGCCCCCGGACTTCGTCCAGGCTTTTGCCGCCGGCGCCCGGAATCGACAGAAACTCAGCATCCCCTTTGGCCAGTGTGTCCAGAATATCCTGCGCCGTTTCCAGGCCGGCCTCGGCCAATACATTCATCACGCGGGTTGAAATTCCCAATTCTTCCAGTGACATCGCGCCGGCGCCAACAGCTTCCTCAAGCTCAGGTTCTTCGGGTGCTTCCTCCTCTGCCACCTTCTCGGCAGTAACTGTCTCTGCTGCCTCGGCCGGTTCCTCTACCTCAGCCGGCGCTTCGACCTCGTCGGCAACGAGCTCAGCTTCCGCTGCGGCCGTCTCCACGATGGCTTCAGCTTCAGCCACGACCTCCTCGGCTTCGAGGGCCGGCTCTACCTCCACCACTGGCTCCTCAACCTCAGGCTCCGGGAGTGCAACTAGCTCTTCAATGCTGACACCCTGGTGCACCTGCTGCAACTTCTCAAAAGTGCCCATATTCCTAAGCATTCGCGCCACGGCGTCCGTTGGCTGCGCGCCGTGGCTGAGCCAGTAGAGGGCTCGGTCCTCCTTGATCACGATTGTCGGCGGATCGGTAAGCGGGTTGTAGTGGCCAATCGTCTCGATGAACCGCCCGTCTCTGGGTGAGCGAGCGTCCGCCACCACAACTCGAAAGCTGGCTTGCTTCTTCTTGCCGACTCGTCTTAGTCGAATCTTAACCATGAACTATTCTCTCCTGTGAGCGATTTTCTATCAAATCACGTTTGGCGCCGATACTCTTCTCGCGGCGGGCTAAAAACATCCAACACCACACAATCGGTGATCGCCACAGCATCGTGTTCCAGGTCACCTGGAACGAAATAGCTGTCGCCCGGTTCGAACTTGTACACTTCGCCACCGATAGTCATCCGAATCTGGCCCTCAAGGACGTAGCCCACCTGCTCATGGGGATGCCTGTGCAGTGGTGCACTCGCGCCCTTTTGGATGGTCACATGGGCGATCATCATGTGTTCTCCGGTCGCTATGGTGCGACGCCAGACGCCGGCCATCATCTCAACCGGTTCTACTTCAGCCAATCGAACTGTGGTAGGTTCCATCTATCCCAACATCCTTCCGAGTGTTCCCCATGGACCTCGGCCTTTTTGTATCTGTTTCATCATCCGCTGCACCTGCCGGAACTGACTCAACAGCTCATTGACCTGCTGGACTGTTGTGCCGCTGCCGCGAGCGATCCGGCGTTTCCGGCTGGCATTGAGAATCTTGGGACTGCGTCGTTCTTCTGGCGTCATTGAAAAGATGATCGCCTCAACCACCGTCAGTTGCTCATCCGTTGCACCCACAGGCAACTGGCGCTGGATCTGTGAAAACCCTGGGATCATCTTCATCAGATCGTCTAGCGGTCCCATCTTTTTGATCTGCTGTAACTGATTCAAGAAGTCCGACAGATCGAACTCAGCTCGCATGAACTTCTCAGCCGCTTTGCGAGCCTCCTCTTCTTCTACTGCCTCTTCTGCCCGCTCAATCAGGGTGAGCATGTCGCCCATGCCGAGAATGCGCGAGGCCATGCGATCTGGATAAAACGGCTCCAACTGATCCGTGCGCTCACCGACACCGATGAACTTGATGGGCACACCAGTCACTGACCGCATGGACAGAGCGGCCCCGCCTCGAGCATCGCCGTCGATCTTGGTGAGTATGAGGCCCGAAAGACCAACCCGTTGGTTGAAATCCTCGGCCACACGCACAGCTTCCTGGCCGGTCATGGCGTCGGCAACGAGCAGAATCTCGACCGGGTTGACTCTCGATTTGATGTCGGATAGTTCCTGCATCAGTTGCTCATCAATGTTGAGCCGGCCTCCGGTGTCGATAAGGACCACGCCGTAGGCCCCGCGTCGGGCTTCTTGCACGGCGTTGGCCGCAATGTTGGGCGGCGCCACTTTAGTCCCTTCACTGTGTACCGGGATGTCCAGTTGCCGGCCCAGGGTCTCCAACTGCTCGATAGCTGCTGGCCGGCGAGTATCGGCCGCGACGAGCAGCGGTTTGTGTCCATTCTTGCGCAACTGGGATGCCAGTTTGGCGGCCATCGTCGTCTTGCCGGAACCCTGCAAACCGATCAGCATGATGACGTGTGGCGGTTGGCCAGACAGGTCGAGACGCGCAGCCTCGCCCAGCAAGTCTACAAGCTCTTCGTTGACAATCTTGACGACCTGCTGGACCGGCGTGAGGCTTTTCATGACTTCGGCCCCAACTGCGCGTTCCTTGACACGCTTGACGAAGCCTTTGACAACCTTGTAGTTGACGTCGGCTTCCAGCAGCGCCAGGCGGACATCCCGCATTGCTGCGTCGACGTCGGCTTCGTTCAGCTTGCCCTTGCGGCCCAGCTTGGTGAAGGTTGCCTGGAGTTTGTCCGATAGACTCTCAAACATGTGTATCCTGATTTCGCACGACAGGCGACCAACCCTGGTCGCCTGCAGAAGAAACACTCCTCCCCGTTAACGGTCCAATTCTAGTCGACTTTGTGTCTTCCGTCAAATTCACGTGTTCAAAGGTGAGTCTTCAGCCGTGAGTGGAGGCCGGCGTAGTGTGCCGGCCTCCATTCCTCGTTTAACTACCGGACACTTTCGGAGCCAAGGATTGGAAATCCCTGTCTGAAACCTGTCCTGAGCCCTTCGATGCAC
>JBHHXF010000071.1:0-10814 GCA_046756905.1 Anaerolineae bacterium
CGGAATCGACGACGTTCTTGGGGCAGCCGAGGGTTAGTAGATAGTAGCGCATGTCTGTTTGGATATTGGATATTGGATATTGGATATTCGGCGTATCGGTTTCCAATCTCCAATCTCCAATCTCCAATATCCTCCCTCTCACGGTGTTGGTGTGGCCATGACGACCTGGCCGTTGTCGGATAGCCGCCAGACATATTCGAGCACCTGTCCGGAGTTGCCCAGGGAGCCCAGTTCTTGATCGTTAATGGAGGCTCTGACGCCGCCGGCGTTGCCGGTCCGCAGGGAAATCTCGCGTCTGGCTGTCCATGTCCGTTCCTCACCGGGGATGACGGTGCCCTCGAAGATGGTTGCTCCGTCCGCCACGACGCGGATCCAGGAGCGGGCTGTGACTTTCAGGCTCAGGGTCAATTCCTGAGCGCGCGCTGGTCGTGGAGTGCGGGTTGCGGTGGGCCGGCGGGTTCGTGTCGCCGTTGGGGTTGGCGGAGCTAGCGTCGGCGGGGGTGGAGTCGGCGTGGCCTCGGTGGTTGGCGTGGCTGTGGAGATGTCGCTGGCCGCGGGCGCAGGTGTGTCCACGGGCGCTACGGCTGCTTCCTCGACGGCTACTGTCGCGGTTGGGCCGGCCCCCTGTGTTGCCAGAGGTGCGATATATTGTCGGTAGACGAGGAACAGAATGACACCGACGGCAATAAGCATCAGCACGCCGGCAATGAGCTCCCAGTTGACGGGCGAGCCCGGTACAAGCGGCTCAGATATTATGTGGGGTTCCCGTGGTTCCGAACGCGTCTCGGCGCCATCGCGGTAGGCGTCTATCGCCTTCTCCGGATCCAGACCGAGATAGGTAGCATAGCTGCGGAGGAATCCGCGACTGTAGACGCTCGGCGGCAAGGCGTCGTAGTCTGTTTCCTCCAGCGCCTCCAGATATTTGCGACGAATCTTGGTTGCTTCTTCCGCTTCGGCCAGCGAGATGCCTCTGGATTCTCGAGCGTCCCGCAGCATTTGGCCAAGCTGAATCATGAATGCGTCCTCCTTGACTCCCATGGGCTAGACAGAAACTATAGTAGCCATGCATGTCAAAGTCAAACAACGCGGCAGAGGCGTCCAATCGGGTTTGATTCCTTCATATGTCGCCCTTTGGTGACTGTTGGATGCATGTGGTATAATACTGATCGGGTCCATATGAGTCGGTAAATGATTATGAGCTATGACAGTGAGAGAGGATCGTCCTCTCGTTCCTGGGGGCGGGCGTTTTTCGCGCTCTTGTTCCTGGTGTATATCGCCGGCGGACTCTACTTCGCCTATCTTTTTTTCGGCACGATGCGCGCGCTGCTGGTGGACCGGCCTGTGCCGGCGGTCCAGCGGCTGGTCGAAATCCTGCCCGGAACGCAGGATAGTATTGCACCTCAACAACCATTAGACAACCCAGCCTTGCCGCCGCCGACTACTCCACCCACCTGGGACCAGGGCCGGGTGAATGTCTTGTTGCTAGGGGTAGACCAACGAGCGTGCGAAGACACCGGCGGCGCCTGGCGCACTGACACGATGATTCTCGTTAGCCTCGATCCCGCAACGAAGACTGCGTCGATGTTATCCTTCCCACGCGATATGTGGGTCGAGATTCCAACGGTTGGCCCAAATCGACTTAACGCGGCGCACTTCTTCGGCGATGCGTACGATTATCCTGGGGGTGGCCCGGCCCTCGCCAAACGCACGATTCAGGACAATTTCGCCGTTCCGGTGCACTACTACATCCGCATAAACTTTGACGGATTTCGCAAGGTGATCGATGCACTGGGCGGCATCGACATCGAAGTACAGGAACCGATCTGGGACGATCGCTACCCTACAGACGACTGCCAATATCAGACGGTTCAATTCGACGCCGGCCAGTATCACATGAAAGGTGATGAGGCGCTGAAGTATGCCCGCTCGCGTCACTACACTAGCGATTTCGACCGCGCTCGACGTCAGCAGCAGGTGCTTTTTGCCATCTACGACAAGGCGACGAGCATTCAGGTCATACCTCGGTTGCCTGATTTGTGGGCCACGAAGGGTGAGGCGGTTCAAACTGACTTATCCCTCATCGAAGTGATGAAACTGGCGCGGCTTGGAATGCAGGTCGATCGTGAAAACATCCATCGCGGTGTCATTGACGAGTCGATGACTTACAACATGACGACCGACAAGGGCTGGCAGGTTCTAAACTGGGATCGCCAGAAGGTTGGCGCATTGATTCAGGACCTGTTCGGATCCCCTGACACATTGTCAGAGCGACCACCCTCAAACTGATTCCCCATTACCTTATCCATCTTCGAGCGCCGCGTGGAGGTGATGCGGGCGGAACTGGCCACTCGATTTGCAAGGGTTCGGTCGGCTCGCGCGGATTCTCCAAATAACAGTTGGTCACTTCATAGCCGGTACGTATCATTTCGTCCACATGGCTGAAGTCGTCGATGGGCAGACCCTGGAAATCGTTCATCTGAATGTAGTGCAAGATGACATTAGGGTCCGCATTAACATCTTGCAGATCTCGGATGAGCAGTTGGAACATCAGGATGTCGATGGACTGGAGCGCAACTCCGAGCGCCCCCCGAGCCGGCAGCCGAGGAGTTCCGTCATATCCCAGACTGACGGCATAGACTGTGCGCGCGCCGGCCTGCGCGGCGATGGTGACCGGGACGTTGGCGACAGTTGCGCCGTCAACGAGGGCGACGCCGTTCATGCGTACCGGCGGGAAGATGCCCGGCAGGGCTGCGCTGGCCATGACCCCGTCAACCAGCATCGCATCTGGGTCTTCCCCGAACAGGTAGAGCGTGCCTGTTGTGATGTCGCCGGCTGTGAGCAACAGCTTCACCCCGGTGATATCGCCGAACCGCTCGACCCCCGGCGGTACGTGCGCTTCAACAAACCGGCGTAGGTTGTCAGACGAATACAGGCTGTCTTTGCCAAGCAGAAAGCGGAAGGCTTGGGTCAGGGTGTTGCCCGGGAAGAGGTCCGCCGCGCCGGCCCGCTGCCAGATGTCGGCCAGGCGTTCTGCACCGGTCAACGTAGGGTCCGTCGCCGTGAAGGCGGCGTTCATAGCGCCGGCGGAAGTGCCGACGAGGATGTCTGGTCGGACGCCATGCTCGAAGAATGCCTGGAGGGCGCCCACCTGAAGTGCGCCACGGTTGCCGCCGCCGCTCAGAACGATGGCAACCGGTTCATCTGGCATGTTCATGTGCTCACCTCCCGAATGTACTTGAGTCATTCCCCTACAATCTGCACCACGCATTCGCGATGCCTGGCGCGATTGTCGAAATCGCAGAACACGATCTGCTGCCAGGTTCCCAGGGTCAGCCGGCCATCGACAAATGGGACCGACAACGAGGGGCCGAGCAGGGCCGCTCGGACGTGCGCGTGCCCGTTGCCGTCACCCCAGCGCAGATTGTGCCTGTAGTCACGGTCAGGCGGTATGATCTCATCAAGGAGCCGGTTCAGGTCTGACAGGCAGCCTGACTCGAATTCGATGGTGGTGAGGGCGCTGGTGGAGCTGGGAGTGAAGATGGTCACACTGCCGGCTCGCAGCCCGGACTCGCGCACGACGTCCATGACCTGGCGAGTGATGTCGCGGACGTCGCCGTGACCCTGGGTTTCAAGCGTGATGCGTTTTGTGATAACCATGTCAAAACCTCCTCGAATGGTAGCTGCTCAGCCTGGCGATTGTGCAGTTTCAACTGCCGGAACGCAAGGTCAACGATAGGAAAACTGACCATCGCGATGGTGTGGACGTCGGGGATCGTGTTGGTGTGAAGGTTGCAGCAGTGCTGGGTGTAACAGATAGCAAAGGGGTGGCTGTCCCCGTCGCTGCCGGTGTGGGCTCATCCGGCGGCACCGCATAGTGCAGAATCGTCCCGTCTGCGCCTACTGCCCACCCTTCGACGGCACGCCCATCTGCGCCGGCCCACATAGCCAGACCATACAGCGCCTGAGCAGGGTCGTCTTCCACCGGAACTATTAGCCACTCTGGGTTGGAGTCCTGAACAAGATAAGCAACGGTGCTGCGACCGCCCCACGGCTCCCCCACAAGCCACCCTTCCTGGTGCGACACCATCTGCACATCCAACAGGTTGGTGTTGACAGGTGATCCACCAGGAGACCTCACAGCCTGCCGGGCATTCCACCGGCAATCGATGGTCGAATTATGGCATTGGCCCACATATTCGTCCGTGGCCCCTCGGTTGCCAACTGCCCAGCCGAATGTAGGTTCCGCCATTGACACTGCGTTTAGCGGTTGCGGGGTCCAGACGCTTGTGGCTTGCCAGAAACTGTTGTGATACCACAAGTGATGACCGTCGGGGGCGCCGCCGGCGCCCATCGTCACGATCTGGCCTTCTTCGGTGTTGAGCATGTGGATACCCAACAGTGAGCGATTCTGGATGGTCTCCACATCCCAGGCCAGACCATCATAGTGCAGGATGTAGCTCGTGTTGCGAGCGCTCGCCTGACTGATGGCCCACAACTCGAAACCGGACTCCTTGGGTACTACATCTATATCTGTGAGAGGCGCGATGAGCGATGGGTTGGGCAATAAGACTTTCTCCCAGGCGATTCCATCGTAGTGCAGAAGTGCGCCAACTTCCTGATTAGATGACGTATTCTGATTCTCCTGGCCGGCTACCCAGACGTTATCGGGGCCCGTTCCGTCCACGGCGTTGAGTTGAACGCTGGATGGTCCCTCCTCCGGCAGGTTATCATCTATCGACCATTGACCACGCGTAAGGCGAAGGATGGTGGGAATGTCGCCCGACGCTCCATGGACATCCGCGCCCCCGACTGCCCATCCTTCTCCCTGTGAGGACAAATACACATCGCGCAGGTCTGCATCTGTTGGCTGATCTGTCCATCGCGTCCAGATGCCGGCTGGCATCTGGACTGTCTTAGACATCGCACGTGCGTTTGGCCAGCCGCCATCGTTTCGCCGGATCAGCGTAGTTGACAGGATAAGACTGTAAGATATAATAACGATCAATACCAACGACGATGGTGTCCAGCGACGATTCATCTACACTCCCTCACGACGAGATCGAGGCCTAAATTGCCATCAGGCACTAGGCCGGCTGCCATTCTAGCATACAACTTGTGGGCAGGGCAAGGCGGGGTACGTATATCCAGCGCCGGCTGCGGGGAGGCGCACAAAGCATAACGCTCCCGGTCATGCGTCGTCTAGAAAGAGTAGGTCATTCGTAGTGCAGTCAGGCGGGGCTTGCCAACAGTCAGTTAGGGGTTAAATCTTTAACTTGACACTAGGACATGGAACCCAGTCGTGACTCGCTGACAGAATCATTCGGTATACTCCTGTTTGAAAGGTATTGCATCTAAGCCGCATCAATCATAGTGGGCTAGCACAAAAGGACAATGATGCAAACATGATCTCTAAGCCACGCGCTCTTCTTTTGGTTGCAACAATAAGTGTATGTGTCGTTGTGCTAGTCAAGGTGTCCGGCATAGCTGCTGAGAGTGGGGGCGCTGCCGGCCAGTCACATCCGATGCTGCAGCAGTTGACAGCGTATCCCGCTCCGCCGAGACCGCCCGAGACTCCTGAGCCGATTCCTGTGCTGCCGGCGCCCACAAAGCCGCCATTGCCATATCCGCCGCCAGAGGAACTAGAGCCCACGGCCACAGATGTGCCTGACGTGCAACCCACGGAGCCGGCGGTCGATGTGCCTGGCGTGCAACCGACAGAGCCGGCGGTTGATGTGCCGCAGGTGCAAGCAACGCAGCCGGCTACACCAACCGCCACATCTCCACCTCCAACCGCGACGTTGCAGCCCACCGCCACGCTCCCGCCTACCCCAACCCCGCTGCCGACGGAAACGCCCAGGCCCCGGTGCGACAGGAGCGATCCCAGAAGTGTCTGTAGGGCGAACATAACCGTATTCGTATTCGTGGATCGCGTGGAGCGCGAAGGTTGTGATACATTTTATAACAACGGGCCAGATTTCCCCCTGCCGGGAACGCGGATCACGTTCATTCGGCCAGATGGTGGTCGAGAACAGAAAATCACCACTCGTCTGGGATACCTGCACTTCTCCCGGAACGTCAATTTCCTACCTGGCGAAGAAGCGTTTCTAGAGGTGGAGTATCCACGTCACTACAAACAGTACCCTGTTGTACCGTGTCCGAATAGCCGTCCCCGGAAACGACTAACCCGTGATGACTTCGGCTCGCTTCAGTCAGCGTTCGTCGTGTTCCGGGCCAAACTGCTCATCCCCTCGCCTACACCGACGAATACACCGACTCGCACTCCAACGCCGACTATCACACCGACGCCAACCAATACGCCGACCAACACACCAACCAGTACGCCAACCAACACGCCGACCAACACACCCACACCAACCAACACGTACACGCCAACACCAACAAATACACTGACCCCGACGCCGACGAACACGTCAACGAACACTCCGACATCGACGCCGACGAACACACCAACAAATACGCCAACCAACACGCCGACGAACACATCGACCCCAACATACACGTACACACCCACACCGACCAACACGTTGACGCCGACGCCAACAAATACGCCGACAAACACCCCGACACTCACGCCCACGCCCACACCGACCTATACGTCGACGCCGACAAACACCCCGACGAATACATTCACACCGACGGCCACCGAGACGCCGTCACTCACGCCGACGCCATCCGAGACACCTACGGCGAGCGCTACACCGACAGCAACGCCAACGTCGACCCCAACAAGCACTTCGACGCTGACTCCTACACCCGTACCACTCTGTGTACTAGGCTCTGGCCAGCGTGCCTTCTACGACGATTTCGATTCTGCGATGCTCGAACCGGGCTGGTCTTTTGTACGAGAAGACCCCAACTATTGGAGCCTAACCACACGGTCAGACTACATGCGTATCCTCACGCAGGAAGGGGCGATGTATGGGGGTCTGAATAGTGCTCGCAATCTGTTATTGCGTCCGCTTGTTGATCATCAGGTGCCGCCTCTGGACATGGACCTCATCTGGACACACCTGGAGATTCATCCGAATGCGAATTACCACCAGGGTGGCCTCCTCCTGTATCAGGACGATGACAACTACCTGCGGCTTGTACGCACCTTCACTTTTGGACAGAAAGTCTCCTTTGTGGAAGAGATAGAGGGTGAAGTCCAGGTACAGTCTGTCAGGGTGGACGACAGTGTTCTTGAATTGCGGATTGTGAAGGAGCGTACTGCTCAGGGTGATGAATACATCGGATACTATCGAACGGGCACTGATCTGATTGAGGTGGCACGGTTTACGGGCGTTAGCTTCGTTAATCCGCAGGTGGGTCTGGGCGCGTGGAATGGCGAAGGCACGGGAGCGCCCGAGATTCCAGCCAATTTCCAGGATTTCTGCTTATTGGCAAGGCAGGCGACGCCTACTTTCACGCCTACGGCAACCGCTACGGAAACGTCTACAGCCACAGCAACGGCAACCGCAACCGCGACTGAGACCGCAACGGCGACGCCAACCATAACCGGAACGCCACCAACACCCACGGAAACGAGCACGTCCACTGCCACACCCACTGAGACGCCGACGGTTACGGCAACCGACACGGCCACAATCACAGCAACATCCACCGCTACGGCAACCAGTACGGCTACTGCCACGGAAACATCAACGCCGACCGTAACCCCCACAGGCACGCTGCCCACATCGACGCCCACGAGCACGTCCACATCCACAAGCACGGCGACGCGGACGGCCACTGCTACAGCGACGTCAACCAGTACACAAACGGCTACGCGCACAGCAACACGGACGGCGACAGCCACAGCAACTAGAACTGCGACAGCCACGGCTACCCGCACGGCGACACGGACGGCCACCGCTACAGCGACGTCAACCAGCACGCAGACGGCTACGCGCACGGCGACACGTACGGCCACTGCCACAGCAACTCGAACCGCGACAGCGACGGCTACACGCACAGCCACGCGGACGGCGACAGCCACGGCTACTCGAACGGCGACAGCGACCAACACACCAACGGCGACCGTGACACCGGCCATCTCCGTCACCAAAACAGCCGATCCGACCAGCGTTCCAGAACCGGGCGGCAGCGTCGCCTTCACCGTGCGCGTCACCAACACCGGCCCTGAGGCTGTGACGCTGAACTCGCTGGTGGACGACGTCTACGGCGATCTCAACGGCAAGGGGACTTGCTCGGTGCCGCAGAGCATCGCGGTGGCGGCTTCCTATGCGTGCAGCTTCACCGCCCAACTCACAGGCAACGCTGGCTACACCGAGACCGACACCGTAACAGCCACCGCCGCCGACGATCAGGGCAACACAGCCCGGGCCTCCGACAACGCCACCGTGGTAATCATCGATGTGCCGCCGGTCATCGCTGTCGTCAAGACTGCCAACCCTGGCAGCCTGCCGGAGCCGGGCGGCAACGTTACCTTCACGGTGCACGTCACCAACAACAGCATTGAGACAGTCACGCTCAACTCGCTGGTGGACGACATCCACGGTGATCTCAATGGCCAGGGCGCCTGCTCCGTGCCACAAAGCATCGCTGTCGGTGCTGCCTACGAGTGCACATTCACCGCCCAGGTTGCGGGCAACGCCGGCCACAGCGAAATCGACACCGTGACCGCCGCCGCCACCGACGACGAAGGTAACACAGCCCAGGACTCCGACAGCGCGACGGTGATCGTCACCGACGTGCCGCCCAGCATCGGGGTCAGCAAGACGGCCAATCCCGGCAGCGTGATGGAGCCAGGCGGCACGGTCAGCTTCTCGGTACGCGTCACCAACAACGGGGTAGAGGCAGTCACGCTCAACTCACTGATCGACGATGTCTACGGCGACCTCAATGGTCAGGGCAGTTGCTCGGTGCCGCAGAGCATCGCCGTGGGCGGGTTCTACGAGTGCAGCTTCGACGGCCAGGTCACGGGCAACGCCGGCGACCGGCAGACGGACACTGTGACCGCCACAGCATCGGACGATGAGGGCAACACTGTCAGCGCTTTCGACAGAGCCACCGTGACCATCACCGACGCCCCGATTCGCGTCGCGATTGAAAAGACGGCCAATCCGAACAGCATGCCGGAACCGGGCGGCAATGTGACCTTCACGGTACGGCTCACAAACAATGGCGTCGAAAACGTCACGCTCAACTCGCTGGTAGACGACATCCACGGCAATCTCGACGGTCGGGGCTCCTGCTCCGTGCCGCAGACCATCGTGGTGGGTGGTTCGTATGTGTGTGCGTTCACCGCCCAGGTGACAGGCAACGCCGGCTACACCGAAATCGACACAGTCACTGCCAACCTGTCCGACGACGAGGGCAACACCGTCGAGGTGTCCGACAGCGCCACCGTGATCATCACCGACGTGCCGCCCACGGTCGCTGTCAGCAAGACCGCTAACCCCAGCAGCCGGCCGGAGCCGGGCGGCTCTGTAACGTTCACCGTGCGAGTCACCAACACCAGCATCGAGGCTGTGACGCTGAACTCGCTGGTGGACGACGTCTACGGCGATCTCAACGGCAAGGGGACGTGTTCGGTGCCCCAGACCCTCGCGGTTGGGGCTTCGTACGAGTGCAGCTTCAGCGCGCAGGTCACGGGCAACGCCGGCCACACCGAGACCGACACCGTCACGGCCACGGTCACGGATGATGAAGGCAACGCAGCGGATGCTTCCGACAGCGCGACTGTGATCATCACCGACGTCCCGCCAACCGTTCAGGTCAACAAGACGGCTGATCCGGGCAGCATGAGGGAGCCGGGCGGCAACGTCACCTTCACAGTACGCGTCACCAACACCAGCGTCGAGACAGTGACGCTCAACTCGCTGAAGGATGATGTCCACGGCAATCTCAATGGGCGCGGCACATGCTCTGTGCCGCAGACTCTTGCAGTGGGCGCTTCCTACGAGTGCAGCTTCACCGCCGATGTCACGGGCAACGCCGGCCACAGTGAAACCGACACGGTAACCGCCAGGGTCATGGACGACGAGGGCAACACGGCCCAGGCCTCTGATAGTGCAACTGTCCGCATTACCGGCGGCCCTTCAGGCTGCTCCGACGGCGCATCCCTTACGATCAGAAAATATCACGATATGAACGGCAATGGCACACGGGATGGCACCGAGCCTTACCTGCCCGGCTGGATCTTCCGCATCACCTTCGACGGCCAGGTGTTCGACGTCGTGACCGATGAGACGGGCACAGCCACGTTGGGCGGACTCAGGGAAGGGCAGAGAGTCACCATTGAGGAACGGCTGGACCTTCAGACAGACGAGGACTGGCTTTCGACCACCGGGAACCCGGTTCAAACGACGCTGGCGTGTGGCGAGAACGTGCTCAGATTCGGCAACGCGCACGGCGGGCCGCCCAAGACCGGGCGCGGCGGCGGCTACCCACCTGGCGCCGGCTTCCCCAGCCCCTGGACGTGGGCCGGCGTGCTGGCCGGCGTGGCCGTGTTCCTGGCCCTGCTAGCTAAGGCCCGCCACTCCGCTACATTGCTGGCTGCCGGACGCGGCGCATTGCTCCAGCACGATGGCCGGCTGGGCTGGCTCCTGCTTCCGCTGGTGCTGCTCGCCGCTGCCATCAGACGCTTGACTCGAAAATACCGGTAGTTACCTCCCCACCCCCAGGAGAGGGCCGGCAACTGCCGGCCCTCTCTTTTTGCTTGCTGACGACGCGCATGCCCCCCCCCTCAATCCCCCCCCTCAATCCCCCCCCTCAATCCCCCCCCTCAATCCCCCCCAAAGGGGGGGAGGCTTTCTTGTTCTCCCCCCGCTGGGGGGAGTTAGAGGGGG
>JBHHXF010000072.1:0-10736 GCA_046756905.1 Anaerolineae bacterium
GGTTCACATTCCACGAAATCCGAGGCAACCCCGATGCTCCCCTGGGTTCCCCCGCTCCCGTGCTCCCGTGCTCCCGTGCTCCCGTGCTCCCGCGCTCCCGTGCTCCCCCGCTCCCCCGCTCCCCCGCTCACGACCAGCGTGGCGCGGCCGGCCTGGTTAGCCTGAAGCCACTGGATGGCGCGCTGAGCGTCGGACCAGGTTTCGACGACGACAGCGTGTAGGTTCGGTCCGAGAGCGGCTGCAATGGCCGTCTCGTATTGGGCCGGCACGTGTATCAGTGAAGCCAGAGGGCCGATGATCCCGCCGATCTCCTCGCGGGCGCTGAGGAGAGCATGAGCGCCGGCGGCACTGCCAACGCCGGTCTTGCGCATCTCGTCCAGGGTTTCGCGGCGCGCTTGGAGCCCCTCCAGGCGCCGGCGCGCGGCATCCGTTCGGCTCCTCAACCCATCAAGGCGAGCGGTCGCGGCGTCCAGTGACGTCAGAGTTGCCTCGTGGTCACGCGCAAGCTGCTGCAATGCCTGCTCATGCCTTTCGAGTCGGCGGCGGGCTTCGCCCAGCGCGGCCTGACGATTATCGATCTGGGTAACAAGGTCGGTAGCAGCCTGTTGCTGAGACCTTCGTTCCCGCGTGAGATCCTCCTGACGCTCCATCAGCGCGGTGAGCCTGTTGCGAAGATCGGCCAGAGTGGAGGTCAGATCGAACACCTTCTGGCGCGTACCTTCCAGAGCGAAGTTGTATTCCGCCTGGCGCCGCTGCGCGCCGGCCTGGTTATGCCGGATGGACTCCGACTGCGCTGTCAACTGGCTGCACCGGTCGCTCAACTGTGCTAGCGCCGTTTCAGTCTCTATCAGGTGGCGCTGCTGTTCGTCCCGCAGCGCCTGGAGATCGGCGACTTCCTGTGTCAATTCCTGCTGCCGGCGCTGCAGAAGTGTCATCCGCTCCTGGCGCACTGCCAGGTCGCGGCGGACCGCTTCATAGTGGGCGCGCAAACGGGCGCGTTGCTCGTGCAGATCGCTCAGAGCGTCGACCTGGTCCTCCTCGCGGTCGCGCCGGCTCTCGATTTGTTGTTCCAGCGCGGCCAGTGCCTGCCGGCGCTGGCTGAGGGTTTGCCGACTCGCGGCTGCCCTGGCGTGTGAGTCCCGCAGTGCCCGCTGGCCGGTGTGCCACTGGTAGCCGTACCAGGTTTTCAGAGTCTCCTCAAGCTGCCGGGCAATCTGAGCGCCCTGACGCGATCGTTCAGCCTGTTTTTCCAAACGCCGCAAGCGGGGTGCAATTTCGGCAGTGATGTCGCGGACGCGGGTCAGGTTGTCATGGGTCTCATCCAGTTGGGCGAGGGCGCGGTCGCGCTTATCTTGCAAGGGGCGTATGCCGGCCGCCACGTCGATGAGCGCGCGACGCTCCTGGGGGCGCAGGGAGAGCGCCATATCGACGAGACCCTGGCTGATGATGGCGTAGGCGTCGCGGGTGAGCCCGCCGGCCCCGAGCAACTCCACGATGTCGCGCAGACGGACTTTGGTGTTGTTGATGAAGTATTCGTTCTGGCCGTCGCGGTAGGCGCGGCGCTCGACCGTGACCTCGGTGTAGTCGATGGGCAGGGCGCCGTCGCTGTTGTCCAGGGTCATGGAGACCTGGGCCATGCCCTGGCGGGCGCGCCTGTCGCTGCCGGCGAAGATCAGATCGTCCGTGACCTTGGCCCGGAGCTGGCTCATGCGGGTTTCGCCCAGCACCCAGCGCACGGCATCGGCAATGTTGCTCTTGCCGCTGCCGTTGGGACCAACGATGGCTGTGATACCGCGCTCGAAGACGAATTCCGTCTTGCGAGCGAAGCTCTTGTAGCCCTGAAGTTCCAGGCGTTTCAGATGCATGGGCGGACAACAAAAACAAGTGAGGGGGACAGCCCTCACTGGCGGAATTGGGGGATAGTATAATGATTTTGAGGGTCGTTGTCAAAGCTCGATTGTGAAGGCCCAGCCATCCGCTGGGAGCCGGCGGATGGCTGGGCAGTGCGCCTGGCCACGGCGCTGCTCGATGCTTAGGGATGTCCGTTATTTCCGAAGGGTTCTAACATTCCCTTCTTGAAGTGCGCAGTCACGACCATCGTATCTGGGTTGCGCACCCCTGGAATGTTCGGAATTTCTTCCACGACGAAGTGGCGGATCTCCTCTTCGTCGGCTACCCTCAAGGCAGCTATGACGTTGTAGCAGCCCGTGATCACGTCGGCCCAACGTACGCCCCTGAGATTGCCTTGGTCGTCTTCGTAATTGAGTGTGGACACCGCCGCAGCGACGTCCTCATCCGCTCCGAAATCTGTCTTGATCATGACGAACGCAACAACCGTATCTTCTGCCATTTGGTCCTCCTTTTCCTATCACAGTTCGTTCGTCGGTCGACGGTGCGATCCGACCGAGCAAAGCGCTCGCTCTCTATGACTCGCACTCCATCTCTTGCAGCCGCGCGACCACTTGAGCCAAGTACCCTCGAGCTTCGATCTGTCGGAAGATCGACAGCGCTGCGTGCAACTGGTCGCAGGCGCGCTCCCTGTCGCCCTCCTGTCTGCGGGTCGCATAGGCTGTGCTCAGACTCAGTCGTGTCTCACCCACTTCCGCCGGGAGATTGGCACGTTCCAGAAACTTCAGACTCTTCTCCAGGTGCCCAATCGCGGCGTCCCAATCTCTACGATGGCCATGCAGGATGCCGTAGCAGCGGTGTGTGACGCCGAGGAAAGCGTCTGATGGCTCCGGGCCGGCAGTGTCTACGGCCAACTGGACACACTTCCATGCCTCCTCGATCTCACCCTGCGTCGAATTGAGGCGAGCCATATCCACGTAGATCCGCGGCGCAAATCTGAGATGTTGCATGTCCTGACATAGGGTCTCAGCTTTCTCCAGGTGCCGCCGCGCGTCCGCCATCTGGCCGGCGCCCAGGTAGGCCGACCCGAGGTGCCAATGTACAGCGATTATTCGAGCTGCCATGCCGGACTCCTCGGCCAGGGGAATGGCCTGCATCAGGTGTTCTATTGCTTTCTCCCATTGCCCCTGATCGAGGAATAGCTCTGCCGTTGTGGTGAGGAGTAACGCTTCGTCCCGCGTGTCACCAATGCGTTGAGCAACTTCGAGACCCTCGTTAAGATGTTCCAAAGCTCGATTCATCTGGCCCCACTGGCGGTAGGTGTCGCCCACGTTGTTGCAGGCCTGGGCATAGCGTGTGAGATCACCTAACTCGCGATAAAGCTTCAGGCTGAGTTCGTGGTGTTCGCAGGCCGCTTCCAACTCCCCGAGACGGTTAGCGATGATCCCCATGACCCGGTTCGCATCGGCCAACCCCCTTGTGTCATCGATCTGGCGAGAAATTTCAAGGCTTGAGTGGGCGTGATCGGCCGCCTTATCCAGCCGATTTCGGGAGATGAGGAGATACGAGAGACGGGAATGAACGCGGCTTGCTTCCGGCGTGAGGCGGAGGGAACTCAGGCCGGCTGAGGCTCTCTCATAGTGTTCTTGCGCCTCTGTTAGGTTACCGCGCAACAGGTGAACGTCCGCCACCTTCCGCGCACCTCGCGCTCTGTCTTCCTCCGCCTCAGCCAGAGCAAGAAACGCGGTGTAGTGCTCAAGAGCTTCGTCGTGGCGAGACAGGTTTTCAAGATATACGTCCCCGAGACACTCGTGAATGCGAGGTAGTCTGATCGCATCCTCAGGGGTGTCGAGCTGTGTTGCTTCCTGGAGAGCCAATCGATAGAAGTTGACAGCCTCCAGGCTGGCGCCCAGCCGGCGAGCGTTGTCGCCGGCCTGCATCGCGTATGCCAGCACCCTCTCGCCGTCTCCTGCTGCGTCGAAGTGTCGCACCAGCCGCACGGCGACATCATCAGTCCGGTCCTCATACAACTGCTCCAGTGCCCGACCGACATCGGCGTGCAGCAGTTCCCGCTCTACCGGGCTCAGGCGGTCATAGAGATACTGCTGGAAAAGTGCGTGCCGGAAACGAAAACGATAGAGCCTTTGTCCGTTGAGGGAATCGACCCCTATCTGAGACACCAGGTTGTGGTGTCGATCCAGAGAATCGGCCAGTCGCCGGACGGTCTGGCGCTCTCCAATATCCTGCACTAGAGCGACCACTTGGGCAGTGAAGTTTTCACCCTCCACCGCAGCGCTGGCGAGCAAATCCTGAAGTTCCGGCTCGAGGCGACCGATGCGCTCCTCAATCACGCCCTCCACCCGCGCCGGCAGCGTCCTCCAGTCCAGGGCCGGCCCTTCGACCAAACGACCTTCATCATCTTCGACCAGGTCGCCGCGTTCCTGCATATCCCGGAGAAGCTCGATGGTGAACAGAGGATGTCCCTCCGTATGCTGGAACAGCGTCTCCCGGAACTCCTCTCCTAGCCGATTGGACTCGGTGTCCAGGAGGGCATCCACAAAGTGCCGGCCCTCGGCCTCCGCTGCCCGACCCAGGTCCACGACGACGTCCCCGAAGTAGCGCTTTACCTCGTTCACCACGCTTTCCAGAGGATGCCGCTCACCACCACGTCCTAGAGCCACGTCCTCTGGCCGGTAAGCGCCCACGATCATGATGCGGCTTGTGGAGATTCGCCGGCCCAGGTGAAACAGCAGGCTGACGGATGCAGCGTCGGCCCACTGGAGGTCGTCCAACACCAGCAGCAACGGCTGCTGGCGCGCCAGGGCTTGCAGTACGTCCGTGAACTGCTTGAAGATGCGGCTCTGCTCCAGGTCGGGACTCTCGATCTGCGTTGCCTTTCGCGCCGCCAGCTCCTCCAGCCGACGTGTCCACCCTGCCGCGCCTCTCCCAAATGCTGCCGCCCGAGCGGCCAGTGGCGCGCTGGGCACGAAGCTATCAATCAGGTCTGGCCCCAGATCCATCAGAGCCTGCACCACGGCCGGCGTGGAGGCCCACAGGCGCCTGGCGTTCTCCCGGTTGAGCACGCCTCCGCCCCCGTTGGCTCCCACGTCGCCGGCCAGCAGGCTCAGGATTTCGCGGAAGGGCAGGTACGGGTCGCCTATGCCGGTGTGGGCGCTGCAATTCCCGATGGCGACGACCAGAGCTGGCCCTAACTCTAGTTCTGAGCCGCGCGAAGGGGCCGTCGAAGGGTCAGAGCGGGTGTCCTGGGCACGGCGGGCGAACTCGTGTACCAGGGCTGTCTTGCCACTGCCGGCCTCGCCCGTGACGAAAACCACCCGGCCCTGGCCGGCCAGGGTTCGGTCGAGAGACGCGCCCAGTTGTGCCAGCTCGCGCTCGCGCGCGACGAACACGCCCGGTTCGACCTCGGCCGGTTCTTCTTCTTCCGCCTTAAGGAAGGGTGGCAGGGGGGCCCTTCGACCCCGCTCAGGAGGGACTGGGGTGACGGGGTGAGGGGGTGAGGGGATACGCTTTGTTTTGATCGCGTGATATAGCTCGGTGGTGGCTTCTTCCGGGGGGACGCCCAGCTCCTCGTCGAGAATGCGTTCACACTCTCTGTATTGGCGCACCGCGGCCGCGCGTTGGCCGGCCAGGGCGTACAACTGCATCAGATGCCGATGGGCCGGCTCGTGCAGTGGATCCAGCGCCAGCCAGCGGCGGGCGTAGGGGATGGCCGGCTCATACTCCTGCTGGGCGCTGAGGCCGCGCACCAGGCGCTCCAGCGCCGAGGCCATCTCCTGGCGTAAACTCTCAGTTTCAAAGAACTGCCACTCGTCGAAGTCCGGGCTATCGCGCAGGGTAAAGCCGGCCAGGAAGTCATCGCGATACAGAGCCACAGCTTCGTTCAGGAGGGGCAGACAGTCGGGGCACACATCGTACGAGGGGTGTTTGTGCGCTGCGCACGCCGCAAGCCTGTCTCGGAAACGCTCCACATCCAGCCAGATGTCTGCGCTGGGATTCAGGCCGGCGGTCTCGCGGTCCACCGCCAACCCGCCCTCGCCAAGAGCTTTGTTGAGAACCGACAGGTCGCGGCGCAGGGCCGCACGGGCGCGACTCTGATCGGCCTCCGGCCAGAGCAACGTGGCCAGGGTATCGCGGCGTTGGCTTTCGCCCGTAACTGCCAGATAGGCCAGGAGCGCCATGGCCTTGCGGCGGTCTACGACTACGGGGGCGTTGTCACACTCGATGTGGGGCGGGCCAAGCAGCAGTAACTTCAAGCTGGACATATGAGCACCCCTCCTGACTCCTGATTATATAGCCAACAGGGGAAATGATCAAACCGATTCGCTCTGGAACGCTTTCTGGAACGCTTCCTGGCGCGACCTCGGAGCGGTGGCCGGTTATACTGGAGACCAAGCTAAACTGGTTAAGGGACAGATCCACCGAGGAGGACCCGATGATTGATCAAGGGAGTTCAATTCAGAAGGGCTATCGAGAAGGCGGCGCGGCAGAGCCGGCAGTGCGCCGTACCATGCTGCTGAGCGTCGTAGCCAGTATCCTGGCAGTCACCCTGTCCTTCAGCAGCTTCGTGTTCGCCCAAGGCCGAGCCGCAACAACGGACATTGGTCGTGTCTACGCCGAGCTGAGTCCGGCCGTGGCCAACATCCAGGTGTCATCAGCCGGCGATACCGGCTCGGGTGTTGTCTTCGACAGGAACGGTTACGTACTGACCAACTACCACGTGATCAACGAAGCGCTGAATGACCAGGACATCGTCGTCCGCTTGCCCGGACCTGGCCAGGCGCCCTCGACACTCATCGGGTATGACAAGGGGACCGACCTGGCTGTTCTAAAAGTGGATGTTCCACCTCGTCGCTTGACAACAGCCAGCTTCGGCAACTCCGACGCAGTGCAGGTCGGTGATTTGGCGTTGGCCATCGGCAATCCGCACGGGCTGTCGCACTCCCTGACGGTCGGGCACATCAGTTTTGTCGGCCGGCGCCTGGTGAGCAACGATCCGTATACGCCTGACGTGGAAGGCGCGTTGCAGACCGATGCACCGATCAATACAGGGAACTCGGGTGGCCCGCTGCTCGATGCCAGAGGTCAGGTGATCGGCATCAACTCGCAACACGAGCCCGGATCAGACGGCCTCGGATTTGCGATTCCAAGCAACACCGCCCTTCGGATAGCGCACGAAATCATTGAGCGGGGGTTCGTCCGGCGTCCGTTCCTGGGCGCTTCTGGCTGGCCGATTAACCTCACGTTGGCTCGCGAGCTGAACCTGCCGGTGGATCACGGATTGCTGCTGCAAGAGATCGTCCCTGAATCCCCAGCGGAGCAGATCGGCCTGGATGCCGGCCATGGCGATGTTGGCACCGTCTACGGCCAGGTGAAGGAGGGCGCGGACATCCTGGTGTCCATCAATGGACAACCCGTGCGGAACCAGGCAGACCTGAACAGCCAGGTGGCCCGACACCCCATCGGCGACACGGTGACGCTACGCGTCTTGCGCAATGGCCAGGAGTTGACCCTTGAAGCCACGTTGGCCGAATGCCCGCCGGCCAACACCCGAGGCCATGCCAACTGAGCCCCCATTGGAGCCGATTGCTGGAAAATCGTCCGGGGCTTCGTTTATGTAGACGGAACACCAGTAGAGCAATGAATGTGTATCAGTACACAGATTGCAAAGGAGGAAAGAAAGATGAAAAAACTGGTTATCACTTTGGTCGTGCTCGGAATTCTGACCAGCCTGGCGGCTCCCACCGTTCTCGCCCAGTCACCGTCTGTTCGGCTGTGGTTTGGCGCTAACGATACCGGCCCCGCAGTCTTCGAAGTCGAAAACGGGCGCGTCTATCTGGGGCCGCGCAACGCCGGCCAGCCCATTCTGACGTGCTCCGAGGATCGAATCTATCGCGGACCCAACACCAAAGGCGAGATACTGTACACCATCAGCGGTGGCCGGCTCCATCTAGGTCCCACCACCAGCGCTCCGGTGTTGTTTACCCTGTGGGACAATCGCATCTTCGCAGGTCCCAACACCAGCGGTGACATACTGTACACCATTGCCGGCGAGCGCGTTTTCGAGGGTGGCAGCACTTCTGGGCAGATAGTCCTGACAGCGAATCAGAATCTGGAGAACAGCGACACAGTGCTCAAGCTGTTACTGCCTGTGCTGGTCAGGCTGTCCGAGTTCACATCCATCCGGCTCTATGCCGATCTGCAGATGACCCAACTGCTGTACGAGTATACGGATGGGCGCGTGCTCAACGGTTCTGTGGGAGATGCAGTACTGTTCTTCGATGGCACAACTGTGTTCTTCCCCGGTCCCAATGCTACCGGTGAGGGGCTGTTCACAGTTGGTGGCGACCACGTCTTTGTAGGCAGTAGCGCAAACGGTCCGGTGGCCTACACGATTCGGGACAACCACGTGTTCGAGGGCATGGACACGGGGCCAATCATCTACACGATTCAGGGTGATCGCATGTTCACCGGTGCAAGTCCGGCCGGCCGGCTCGTGTTCCAGGCTGACCGCAATCTGGAGATCAGTGACGTCAGGTTCCTGCTGCCGATTCTGGCAGACTGGGGCTGGCGCTAACGCTCCAACGGGACTCCCAATTCTTCTACAGGCTCAGCGCACTGCCCGACCGGTGCGCTGAGCCTGTCTCGTGGGGTAGGCCCGAAAAATCGTGGTCGTCACGGTGGATATTGTACGAATTTTGACCGGAATGGGACCGCTTTTAGACCTAGGTAGAGTATAGTAAGACGCGTGACCCGTACGGCTTTCCCACACTACATATTCATTGAAGGTGGCAATCATGATTGAGCACGATGTGATCATTGTCGGCGCCGGCCTGGCCGGCACGTGGGCCGCTGTGACAGCCGGCCAGCAAGGCGTCAAAAGCATTGGGGTTATCTCCAAGGTACACCCGCTTCGGTCTCACAGCGGAGCAGCGCAGGGTGGTATCGCCGCCAGCCTGAACAACGTACGACCCGTCGAAGGCACCGGACCTCGGGGGCCTCTGGAGCAGATTCCCGCAGGCGATGATCTGCCCGACGGTTGGGATCTGCACATGTTCGATACCATCAAGGGCTCCGACTGGCTGGGGGATCAAGACGCCATCGAGATCATGGTCCGGGAGGCGCCTCAGATCGTGTACGAGTACGAGCATCTAGGCTGCGTGTTCAGTCGTGTACCCGATGGCCGCATCGCTCAGCGCCGATTTGGAGGTCACAGCGCACCGCGGGCCTGCTACGCCGCCGACCGGACTGGCCACGTGCTGCTGCACACGATTCACGAACAGGCGCTGCGTCACGGCGTCAAGTTCTACGGCGAGTGGTATTGTCTCGACCTGATCATCGAGGACAACGTCTGCCGGGGCATTGTGGCGATGGACATCCTGACCGGCGAAATCCACACCATGCGGGCCAAAGCGGTGATGTTCGGCACCGGCGGCTATGGCCGCGCCTACAAGATTACGTCCAACGCCTTTGCCAACACGGGCGACGGCATCGCCATCGCCTACAACGCCGGTGTGCCGCTGATGGACATGGAGTTCGTGCAGTTCCATCCCACCGGCCTGTATCGCCACGGAATCCTGATGACCGAGGCCTGCCGGGGTGAAGGCGGATACCTCGTGAATAGCGATGACGAGCGTTTCATGCAGCGCTTCGCGCCGGATAAGATGGAATTGGCGCCTCGGGACCTCGTCAGCCGCTCGGAACAGACGGAGATTGACCAAGGCCGAGGCATCGGTCCTGACGGCAAGGGAATTTATCTGGATATGCGGCACCTGGGCGCAGAGAAGATTATGCAGCGCCTGCCCCAAGTCCGGGAGCTGTCCATCGAGTTTATGGGGATCGATCCCATTGAAGCGCCAGTGCCTATTCAGCCGACAGCCCACTACAGCATGGGCGGCATCCCCACCAACTCGAACGGCCAGGTGATAGCCGACGCTGACGGGACGCCGGTGGTTGGATTTTATGCAGCCGGCGAGTGTGCTTGTGTCAGTGTACACGGCGCTAACCGTTTGGGAACCAACAGCCTGCTGGAGGCGTCGGTCTTCGGGCGGCGGGCCGGCCTGACCATGGCAGATTTTGTCAAGGACGGTGCGAAACTCCAGCCGGTGGCCGGCGACCCAGCTGAGCGCAACCGCCGGCGCATCAGTCAACTGCTGGACAATCCCGGCACAGAGTTAGTGGAGGGAATAGCTCAGGAACTGAAGACGACGATGACAGAGAACTGTGGCATCTTTCGGGATGGAGTGCGGCTTCAGATTGCCATGCAGGAGGTCAAGCAGCTTCAGGAGCGATTCAAGAATGCCCGCGTGATGGACAAGAGCCGCCGTTTCAATACGGACGTGCTGGCGGCTCTGGAAGCGGAGCACCTGCTGACCTTCAGCGAAGTGATCGTGGCCGGCGCGCTGGTCCGTCAGGAAAGCCGGGGCGCACACTACCGGACTGATGCACCCAAACGGGACGATGAGAGCTGGCTGAAGCACACGCTGGCTCATCAGCAGGCCCCCGGCGAAGGGCCGGCCTTGAGCTACAAGAGCGTCAATATCGACTGGGAGAAGTATCCGCCTCAGGAGCGGAAGTACTAGACGGGATACGGGATACGGGATACGGGATACGGGATGCGAGACTACGGCTCTTGTATCCCGGATGTTCTATTCAGCCCTCCTGCTGCCGGCGGTCGAAACCGCGCCTACCATTGCGAAGCGACGTCCTGAGCTTGCCGAAGGATCGCCCTTCGGCGACTGAAGGCCAATCCGCGCAGGCGGATTTCGCAAGGGCGACGTCCTGAGCGGCGTCCTGAGCCTGTCGAAGGGTTGCCGCGAATTATGAACCTTGAGAATTTAATCCGGTAACGCGGCAACTCGCCCGGCCGG